>CAYOBS010000018.1:0-6119 GCA_964402305.1 uncultured Planctomycetaceae bacterium
AAATATGGCCAATAGCGGCCAGAAGACGAACAATGGCTTAAGGAAGTGCCATTCGGGTCAGGAACCTTTTTACCCTTCGTAATATCCCGCCATCATCTTGGCTTTGGCCTGGGGGTGGAACCGGACCGGCTTCAGCGTGCCGAGTTTGCCTGCGGCTGTAATAGTCCACGTCCACATCGTCAGGGCCTCTTGGCGAAGTCAGGGCCTCTTGGCGAAGCGGGCGAGGTATTGGGGCGTCCCGGCCAGGCCGCCCCAGCTTGCCGGGTTGTGGTTGGCCTCGAAGACCTTCCGCATCGCAGGGTCGTATGGCAGCAGGGCGGTCCACAGGATGCCCGGCGAGTTGGCCCATCGCTTGTCGGGCTGGCCGCCGTCGATCCGCTGGAACTTCGTGCCCTTTATCTGCTGGTTCCACATGAAGTCGCGATTCGTCGCGAGAAGGCGGTCGATGTCCGCCTTCGTGAAGACCAGGCCGTGCTCGTGGGCCTGCACTATCCCATCGACGTCGATGCCGTAGTACCCGCCGTTGGGATGTACGCCGACCCAGTGCTTGAGCGAGCCGTCAGGCTTCTTGTCCCACGGCCCGGCGGGGTCCCAGTAGTTCCACACATAATACTTGCCGCCGTCGCGCAGGAGCATTCGCGACTTCATCACGCGGAACCACTTCTCGGCCCGGTCGCGATACACGGCCTTGCCCGTCACGTTGTGCATGGCGATCAGCCAACTCGCGATGAGGTTCTGCTTGTTGGCTGGGAGGGTGAAGCCGTCTGTCGTTCGCCGGTCGTAGCCGTCGGTCCACTTGCCGGTCTTGGGGTCGAACCCGAACGGCGGGATCACCCACACGCCCCGCGTCTGGCAGACCTCCCGCCAGGCCCCGCGAGCCGACCACTTCTCGAAGACCTGCTCCGCCAGTTTGACGTACTGCTCGGCCTTTGGGCCGTACTTCGCCTTCAGGGCGGGCGTCTTGAGGATTTCCCAGGCCAGCAGAACCATTGGCCGAAGCATCATCGCCTCGCCGAGCTGGTTGTCGGTGTAGAAGCCTTCCATGGCGCTGGTGGACGCCCCGGCCTCCTTGGGCCAGCCGATATAGCCGTCGGGCTCCTTTACGCCGCGTTTGACCACGGAGTCGGCCCAGTCGATGAGCATGTCGATCCACCGGGTATCGCCGGTGGCAAGGTACCCGTAGTAGAAGCCGTTTAAGAAGGGGCTGACGAGCCAGCCGATCTCCTCGCCCATCTCCCTGTCGCAGTAGCGGTTGCGTGCGTCGCTGACGATGTTCTTCTCCCAGCGGGCCAGCCATTGACCCGCCAGGGTCTTGTCCATCGCCTCAGCCTTCGCCGCGGCTAGGGGCTTTTCCGCCGGTGCGGATCCCGGTCGAGACTGCGCGGCCGCGACGCCCGCAAGCGTCAGGGCGAAACATGCCTTAAGGATGCGCCCATTCGACGTGTGAATCATGTTCACCTTATTCTCCTATCGCCCCTCGAGGTGGTCAAAGGCCCGCCGCGGGGCCGAGAAGTTCAGACGGCCGAGCATCGGGATAATATAACAATGCACGCATTATAGCGAGGCCGGAGGGCAACGAACACATAAAAACGCGCAGACCCCATTGCCCGGCCCCCGCGGCCGGGATGCTGCTAATTTCGGGGATGGCTTGGTATTCCAAACCGGGGCGGGCAATGGTAAACTTCCAGTCGGTGCGATTGAGCTTGAAGGAAGGCGAAAACATGGCGCCGCATATTGAAATACCGAAAGACTGGATCGCGGAGTTCTGCCGGAACAATCACATACGGCGCCTGGCGCTGTTCGGCTCGGTCCTGCGCGACGATTTCGGACCCGACAGCGACATTGACGTGCTTGTGGAATTCGAGCCTGACGCCCACGTGGGGTTGCGGTTCTTCAGTATGGAGATAGAACTGTCGGAAATGCTGGGCCGCAAGGTCGACCTCAACACGCCCGGCTTCTTGAGCGACTACTTCCGCGACAAGGTCATGGCCGAGGCGGAGGTGCAATATGACGCGGCATGATGACCTTGTCAGTCTGCGCCACATGCTGGATCACGCGGCAGAGGCCGTGGAGATGGCTGAAGGCAGGCGACGAGAGGACCTGGATAGCGACCGCCAGTTAAACCTATGTCTGGTTCGCTTACTGGAGGTGACCGGCGAAGCCGCCTCGCGTATCTCACCATCGACTCGGGAGAACCTTGCGGAGATTCCCTGGCCTGGTGTTATTGGCATGAGGAATCGCCTAATCCACGCTTATGACAAAGTTGACTTCAACGTACTTTGGGATGTTGTGCAGTTGGATCTGCCGCCTTTGATACTGCAATTGAGAAAGGCTCTGGATTTGAGTGGGGTGGAGTGATTTCTAACACGGTCAGCCTGTGAAAAAATCCTGCGCCTGCGGTTTCAGAACGACTGCTTCTCCGGCAGCGGCCGCGGCGCCCGCTCTATTTGGCAAAGTGTGCGCGGCATCGTGCGGATGCTGTCAATCGAACCGCGTTACAGCCGCCGAGGCCGGCTCGTTGGACCGGCCCGGGTCGCCATTGCCGCCGGCGGGGGCGGGTCTGCGGAAGAACCGCTGTCCGTTGCCGCCGGCCTGCTGGTTTTTGGGCAGAAGGCTCACGGAGTTGTCGCCCAGCATGTCCTCCAGGGCCTTGAACAGCTCGCGCGTCGGGCGGATGGACCACGCGCGGTCCGCCGCCACCCATACTGTAACGTCAGGCCGGGCCTGGGCGGAAATCTTGAAGGTCAGGCCGCAGTTGCCTTTGTGGCGGCCGGCGATGTCTTTCACCTTCGCGAGCAGCTCCCCGCCGGCGCCGCCGGCGCGAAGCTTGACGGCCACTTGTCGCGTGAACTTCTCTATCCCATCGTCAACGCGGAAGACTTCGTTGATGATTATGCTGGGTTTTTCCCGGCGGCGGTCCACCATGCCGCTGATGAACACCACCGACTCGGGCTTGAGCAGTTCGACGAATCGCTCGAAGGTTTCCGGGAATGCCACCGCGTCGCATTTGCCGGTTATGTCCTCGATGGTCAGCATGGCCATCTTCTTGCCCGCCGACTTGCCGGTCTTGGTCACGGTCATACGCAATTCGGAGATCATGCAGCCGACAAGCACGGATGTGCCCTCGGCGTAACGGGCCAGTGTGGTCAGGGCAATCCCGTCAGGCCGGGAAAGGTCGCGCAGGCGGGTGGCGTGCTCGACAAGCGGATGGCTGGAGACGTAGAAGCCCAGCGTTTCCTTCTCGGCCGCCAGGAGCCGGCTTTCCGACCACGGCTCGACATCCGGGAATTGCGGCGGCGCGGCCTTGCCGCCCGGCAGGCTGTCGGCGCCGAAAAAGCTGAGTTGGCCGTTCTTGCGGTCGGCCGCGGCGGACTGGCCGATACGGATGGCCTGGTCCAGCGCCGCGATCATCGCGGCCCGGCTGGCGCCGAGGGCGTCGAACGCCCCGCACTTTATCAGCGCCTCGATCGTCGCACGGTTGACCGCGCGATGGTCCACGTGCTCGCAGAAGTGGTACAGGTCGCGGAACCGGCTGACTTCCTTGCGGGCGGCAAGGATCGCCTCAACCGCCTTTTGGCCGACGCCCTTGACGCCCGCCAGGCCGAAGCGGACGCACTCGCCATCCACCGTGAAGTCAGCCGCGCAAGTGTTGATGTCCGGCGGGGCGATTTTCACGCCCATCCGCTTGGCCTCGTGCATGTACTGCACGACCTTCTCGGTGTCGCCGCACTCGAACGTCAGCAGGGCCGCCAAAAACTCCGGCGGATGGTGCGCCTTGAAATAGGCCGTCTGGTAGGCCACGATCGCGTAGCGAGTCGAGTGGGCCTTGTTGAAACCGTAGCCGGCAAACTTCAGGATCAGCTCGAAGAGCCGCTGGGCCTCGGCCTCGGCGATGCCGTTTTCCCCGGCGCCCTGGATGAACTGCGGCTTCTCCGAGGCGATCGTCTTTTCCTTCTTCTTGCTGATGGCCTTGATCAGCGTCAGCGCGCGGTTCAGCGGCAGCTTGCCCAGGCGGTTGAGCACCTGCATAACCTGCTCCTGGTAGGCCATGATGCCGTACGTCTCGGCCAGGATGTCGTCGACGAGCTCATGCACGCTCTCGACCCGCTCCCGGCCGGTCTTGCGGGCGACATACGTGGGGATCAGGTCCATCGGCCCGGGGCGGTACATCGCGTTGGCGGCGATGAGCTGCTCGATCCGGTCCGGCTGCATCTTCATCAGGAAGTCCTTCATCCCGCCGGACTCGAACTGGAAGACGCCGTCGGTCTCGCCCTTGCGGAACAGCTCGAAGACCTTCTGGTCGTTCAGCGGCAGCTTTTCGGGGTCAACGTCGACGCCCGTCGAGCCGCGGACCAGGTCGCGGGCGCGCTGGATCGTCGTCAGCGTCCGCAGGCCAAGGAAGTCCATCTTCATCAGCCCGACCTTCTCGCACGTCGGGCCGTCCCACTGCGTGATGATGTCTTCACTGTCAGCCTGCCGGTAGAGCGGCACGAGGTCCTCCAGAGGCTCGTCGCAGACGATCACGCCCGCCGCGTGAACGCCGCTGTGCCGCGCCAATCCCTCGAGCTTGCCGGCGAAGTCCAGGAGCTGCTTGACCCGCGGCTGCGACTGGTACAGCGACCGCAGCGCCGGCTCGGCGTCCATGGCCTTGGCGAGCGTCACCTTCGGGCCGTCCGGCACCTGCTTGCAGATGGCGTCCACCTCCGGCAGCGGCATGCCCAGCACGCGCCCGACGTCCCTGACGGCCGCCTTGGCCTTGAGCGTCCCGTAGGTGATGATCTGCGCGACGTGCCCGTAGGTGTCGCGGGTGTACTGGATGGTCGCGCCGCGCCCTTCCTGGCAGATGTCGATGTCGATGTCCGGCGCCTCCTCGCGCTGCGGGTCGGTGAAACGCTCGAACAGCAGGCCGTAATCCAGCGGGTTGACGTCCGCGATGCCAAGTGAGTAGCCCAGCAGCGTCGCAACGCCGCTGCCGCGAGGGGCCGCCGGGATGCCGTTGCGCCGGGCGTACTGGACGAAGTCGTTGACGATCAGGAAGTAGCTGCAAAAGTCCTTGTCGGCGATGACCTTGAGCTCCCACTCCAGCCGCGTGCGGTACTTCTCGGGGATCTCCGCGCCGCCAAACCGCCCGGCCAGGCCCTTCCAGGCAAGCTCGCGCAGGAACTCTTCCGGCGTCTGGCCGGTGGGCGGGCGGAATCGCGGCAGGTGCCTGGACTCGAAGTCCATTTTCACATTGCACATCTCGGCGATCCGCAGGGCGTTGTCGGCCGCCTCGGGCCAGTGCCGCAGCGCCTGGCGCATCTCATCGGGGCTTTTGAGGTAAAGCTCCGGCGAGTACTTCAGCGCCCCGCCGTCGGCGAGGGTCTTGCCGGTCGAGATGGCCGTCAGGACCTCGTGGGCCTGCTTGTCCTGGCGGGTCAGGAAATGCACGTCGTTGGTGCCGACTATCCCCACGCCCAGTTCGCGGGCGATGCTGATGAGGTCCGGGTTGATCTGGTCCTGCTCGGCCAGGCCCTGGTTCTGGACCTCGATGAAGAACCGCTCGGGGCCGAAAATGTCCCGGTACTCGCCGGCGAGGCGCTTGGCCTTGTCGTAGTGCCCGGCCAGCAGGGCCGAGGGCACCTCCCCGCCGAGGCACGCGGTGGTGCAGATGACGCCCTCGCTAAGTTCGGCCAGCAACTCGCGGTCCACCCGCGGCTTGTAGTAGAACCCCTGCAAGTACGACCGGCTCGACAGACGCATGATATTCCGCCAGCCGGCGTTGTTGGCCGCCAGCAGGATCAGGTGGTACGACGCCTCACGCATGTTCATGGACTTGTCGAAGCGAGTCGTCGGGGAAACGTACGCCTCGATCCCGAGGATCGGCTTGACGCCGTTGGCCTTGCACGTGCTGTAAAAGTCCACCGCGCCGAAGAGGTTGCCGTGGTCCGTGATCGCCAGCGACCCCATCCCCAAAGCCTTGGCCGTGCGGACAAGGTCCGAGATCCGGTTCGCGCCGTCCAGCAGCGAGTAGTGCGAGTGAACGTGAAGATGAACGAATCCGTCCATGGCCTGCCTTCCTTCCATTTTGCCGCCGGCGCCGCCAAATATCACGGGGCGCCGTGCGCCCGCCGAGCCGC
>CAYOBS010000018.1:6219-15297 GCA_964402305.1 uncultured Planctomycetaceae bacterium
GCGCCCGCCGAGCCGCCGCCCGGCGCGCCCCCGCAACACCTGGTGAGCACACTATACCAACGCCGGCCCGGCCGAGCAATCCCGCGGCCGATACCGGCTTGTCCGGGGAAAACGAAAAGAAAACCTAAGAAAAACTTGCGACCCATCCCGGCCGGTTCCCCGCCGCCGCCTCGCTCTGCCGCTCACTCCCCCCGTAACTGAGGCATTACTAAACCGGCAAGGAAATCCTTGCATTTTGGCGCGCGGCGCGTGACAATACGAGCCGGACCAAACGCGTCCCACCGAGACCACCGACGTCCAGCGGAGGTGCCTAGGCGATGATGCCCGATCAGAGCGGACTACAGGGGAATATCAAGGCGGTTGCGACGATGGAGAGCATACTGGCCGCGTCGCTGACGGCCACGTCCAGCGAGGTCGCCCACTCGGAATACCTCAGCGTCGAGCAGCGTTCGGAGGTCTATTCCATTCTCGAAGCACTTCGAGCCGACACCGAGCACCACAAGAAGGCCATACGCCTGCTGGCCGGCGGGCTGGGGGAAGCCAGCGATGCTTGAGATCGAACAAGCCCAGTTGCGGGATCGCTTCCAGGCACTGCTGGCCCAGGAACAGCAGGCAATGCGGGCCTATGAGCAGATCGTCGCCCAGACGACCGATCCGGACATCCGCGACAAGGTCGAACACCTCCTCCGCGACAAGCGGCGGCACGTCGAACTGACCGAACGCCTGCTGGAAATCGTCGAGTAGGACGGAAAAGCAGGTGGGAACATGTCCTGTAGGACACATGGGACTTATAGGTCCTATGCGTCCTATAGGACTTATTGTCTTTTGCGTTACAGGTTCGCCAGCCTTTGCGCCTTGTCGTAGGCGACCATGCTGTCGATCATCTCGTCGAGGTTGCCGGCCATGATCTGCTGAAGGTTGAAGTTCGCGCCCTCGGAGGTTTCCTGCTTTAGCCGGTGGTCCGTGCAGCGGTTCTGGGGGAAGTTGTAGGTGCGGATCCGCTGCGAGCGGTCGCCCGAGCCGATCATGCTCTTTCGGGCCGCGGCCTCGACGGCCGCCTGCCGGCTGCGGTGGTACTCGTGGACGCGGGCGGCCATGATCAGCCGGGCCTTGGCGCGGTTCTTGTGCTGGCTCTTCTCGTCGCGCATCGAGACGGTGATGCCCGTCTCAACGTGCTCGAGCTTGATGGCCGACTCGACCTTGTTGACGTTCTGCCCGCCCGGCCCGCTGGCCCGGCTGGTGTATTCCAGCACGTCCTTGTCCCAGTCGATGTTTACCTCGATGTTCTTGGGTTCGGGCAGCACGGCCACGGTTGCCGCCGAGGTGTGAATCCGCCCCTGGCTTTCGGTCTTTGGCACGCGCTGGACGCGATGGCCCCCGCCCTCGTAGCCAAGCCGGCTCCAGACCCCCTCGCCCCTGACGCTGGCGATGACCTCGCGGTAGCCGCCCATGTCGGTGGGGCTGGCCGAGAGGAGCTCGAACTTCCAGCCCCGGTCCTCGGCGTAGTGGCGGTACATGTTCATCAGGTCCCCGGCAAACAGCGAGGCCTCGTCGCCGCCGGTGCCGGCGCGTATCTCCAGCACGACCGAGTCGATCTCCTCATCCTGGCCCATGACCAGCAGGCCCTTGACGTAGTCCAGGGCGTTTTCGGCGGCGGGCTTGGCCTCCTTGAGCTCGTCCTGAGCCAGGGCCTTGAAGTCGCCGTCGCTGGCTGGATCGTCGATGATGGCCCGGGCCTGGCGGACCTGGTCGGCCAGGCGGCGGTAGAGGCGATAGGGCTCGACTATCCTGCCGAGCTGGGCGTGCTCCTTGCACAGCGCGACGATCCGCAGGGGGTCCTTGGCGACGGCGGGGTCGTTCATCTGCTCGCAGCCCAGCGCGTAGAGCCGGTCCAACTCATCAAGCTTCGCAAGCAATGGATCGGGCTTCTGAGCCATGGCACGGCCTCCGCCGGTTCGGGTTTTCGTAAAAGCATTTTCAACGCAGAGGCCGCAGAAGGGGGAAGAACAGGATTGTTAATTCTTTATCTTCTCTGCGTCCTCTGCGTTCTCTGCGTTGAGAATTATCTGCTTTTCTCTTTACGCAAAAACGCCGACGGCCGCGGCGCGGCGGACCATCGGCGTTGTCCAATGCGTGAGAGCTACTTCTTGGCCGCCCCCGCGTGGCCCTTGACGAAGTACTCGCCGCCGAATTTCTTCTTGAACTTCTCCACTCGCCCGGCGGCGTCCACTAACTTCTGCTTGCCGGTGTAGAACGGATGGCACGCCGAGCATATGTCCGTCTGGATCGCCTCGCACAAGGTCGAGGAGGTCTTGAACGTGTTGCCGCACGCGCAGCGCACGTCGACTTCCTGGTATTTCGGATGAATGCCTTCTTTCATGGTCGCTTGCCTTTATAAACCGTCGCACATAAGGGAATCCATAATTCTACACCACCCCAGCCGGGCAGGTCAAGTACACCGGTGAGGAAAATCCCGGCAAGAACGGCGGGGGGACTCGACAGGGCCGGCATGTGAGCGACCTTTCTTTCTGGCGGCACTTGCTTTGCCCTCTGTCAGGCCAATTTACAGGGCTTTATTGCGGATTGCGGATTGCGGATTGCGGATTGTCTGGGCGAGTATCTTCCGGGAAATGAATCCGCAATCCGAAATCCGCAATGGCGACCGCGATCGCGCACCACGGCATCGTTGGCAAGACAACGTGTCGCTTCTGCCAGAAAGTCAGGTCGCTCACGCCGGCATTGTCGTCGAGGTCCTTCACGGGGCCGTCAATACAGCAGGCCGGTCAGGATGCGGACGATCTCGACAGCCCGCGGGGCGACCATCGCCAGAGGGGCCACGAGCATGGTCGTGGCGACAAGCAGCATGGCCATGGCCATCGGGGTGGTCTGGGCGGACAGCAACTCCATCCGCCCGGCCAGGGCCTGCTCGAAGAGTTGGGCAGTTCGATGGTCGCAACCGGTCATGCGGACCGTGACGTTTCGCAGCAGCGGGAAGCTGCTGAACTCCACCTGCCCGCCCGGCAGGCGGAAGACCTGCTCGTCCTGGCTGCGCCTAAAAGGCAGGCCGCCGCGCTCAAGGGCCTTGGCGACGGCGTCGACGGCCTCGGCGGGCGTGATGTTGTAGATGACCCAACTTGCCTGAGCCGGGCTCAGCATCCAGACCGCCGCGACGCCGCCGGCCGCGGCCGCCGCCATGGCCAGGTACGACTGGCTCGCCCATGACAGCAGCGGGCAGACAAGCAGCGGGCTGAGGGCGACCACGAGCATGGCGAAGTCAAGCCGCCCGGACAGCATTTGCGGGCGGCTCCTGGTGTTGAGCAGGCCGAGGACCAGGAAATACAGGGACACCGGCGCCACCACCGCGGCGATTTGCAGGGGCACTCCTGATTGTACGGTGCTCAGCATCATGTTGTTTAACGCAAACACGTTCATCCGCGGATTCCGCCGATTCCGCCGATTTCGCGGATGCCTTTAAGAAGCCTCTAATCTGCGGATCATCTTCCGCGCCTGCTACGGGTATTCTAGCAAATATCCCGCGGCTCGGCAACCTTGCGATAGCCCAGGGCCTGCATTACGTCCAGCACTTCGCTCCAGCTTGGGAAGGGCCTGTGGTTGATTCGCTTGTACTCGGTGATGGCCATGAGGAACTCGAACTGCTCCTCGGTCATCTCGCCTTCCTCCGCGCTGCGGCGGTCTTCGCTGCGGCGCCGACCCGGGCCGCGGCGGCGGTCCAGGTCCGTGCGGCGGTCGACCACGCTGCGTCGCTCGGCCTCGCGGCGTTCGGCATCACCGGGAAAACCTTCCGCCTGTTCGGCATCCTGTTGGTTGGGCGTATCGGGCGTATCTGACATCGGCGTTCTCCTGGCGCTTTGAGCCCGGACAGTCATTCGACTCAGGCGACGAGTCAGGGCCGGGCAATCACCCTGACGCGGCGCGGGCGGCCGGCAGCACCGACGGCAGCGGCGCCGCGGCGGCCACTAGAGGTCTTCGTCGTCGTCGTCCTCTTCCTCTTCCTCTTCGTCGTCGCCAAAGAGTGATTCTTCCTCTTCCTCGTCCTCGTCCTCGTCGTCATCCTTGCCACCGAGAAGGTCGCCTGCCGCGACCTCGCCGAGCCCGAAGTCCTCTTCGTCCTCTTCCTCGTCGGTTTCCTCTTCATCCCCGAATTCGTCGAAGCCCTCGCGGTCGGCGATGATCTCGCTGGCCTCGTCAAGAAGGCTATCGGGCACCAGCACCGGCACGCCGTGAGTCATCCCGCGCCGGCTGGCGGCGCGGTGCTCGGGGTCGGCTTTCGCGAGCAACTCCTCGTCCAGGCCCGCGCGGGCCGGGATGTCGTGGTCGCGGAGGAGTTCGCAGTACTCCTGAGCCTCCTCGATGTTCCTGGCGAAGAACGCCGACATGTAATTGTCCTTGCCGAAGGACTCACTGTCAAACGGTTCTTCTTCCGCTGGCATGGGCAACCTCGCGCATCAACTCAACACGACGGCTATACACGACATCCATAGTATAGCACCATAATCTTCGGCAACGTACCTTGCGGATATCAACAAAAAAGCGCCCGGGGGGTGTGCGACCATTTTTCCTGGCAGGAAAAATGGTCGCACACGGAGCGGGAGAGAGTAGTGAGTAGAGGGGAGAAGAGCGACTGGCGCCTCGATAAACGGAACCCAAGAAGCCTCGACGGCCTATCTGCGTTAATCTGCGGACGATCAGCTTCCTCTTTATCCCCTGCACCTGCCTGCCGGCAGCCTTAAAGTTGTGCAATGGCCGTTTCGGCAGTCCTAGAAAAGGGCAGGATGTCGCTTGTCTTACGACTCAAGGATGATCTGTGCGCAGGCCCGAAGGGCCGACAGAATTTGGCCGGGGGTGACTGAAAGGAACCCCCGGAACCGAGCTTCTTAACATACGAGCCCCAGCGGGGCGGCAGAGAGTACCCCAGGTTGGACCGGTGTTTCAAGCCTCTGTCGCCCCTGCCGGGGCTCTGGTTTATGGGAGATGAGTTCCGGGGGTTCGTGAGTACACTCACCCCCGGCCCAATTCTGCCGGCCCTTCGGGCCTTGTTTCCAGGCGATCCGCAACTACCGCCACAGACGCGGCTTGCACACTCGTGTGACCGGGTTTGGAAAACTTCTATTGCACAACTTTAAGGCGGCAGGCAGGTCCCTGCCAATAATTATCAGCCAGCCCCGGCTACTCCCGGCGCGCCGGGACTACTGGCTACCGGCTACTGGCTATCCGCCGCGGCGGACTACTGGCTACCGGCTACCGGCTACCGGCTATCCCGGCGCGCCGGGACTACCGGCCACCACCTTCAGCAGGTCCGCCAGGGTCGTCTCTCCCAGGGCTTTACGGGCGGTCTGGCGGGCCTGGTTGACTGCCTTGGCGAGGTCTTTCTCGTATGGTCTGGCCTTGATGGCCTGGGCTTCTTCCCGCGGGTCGGCCAACTCGATAACGTCCTCGACGCGGATCTGTTCGATGGGCCGGCTGGGGACGTAGCCGTCCGTGTCGGCCTGTTCGACCGGGCAGATCAGCTTCCGCTCGACCAGGTCTTCCAGCAGCAGTCGGACGCTTCGCGGCTTGAGGCGCAGGCGCGCGACGATGTCGGATTGGCTGACGGGCCCCTGGCTGGCGGCGTACGGCCCGGCCACAGCAAGTGCGGCCGCCAGCATGTCCCAGGGGCTGACCATCGCGTCGCGGGGGTCGCTCTGCTCATCATCGAGCTGCATGCCGCTCTGGGCCAGTTCGCCGGAGGTGTGGGCGATCTCCGCGCCGAAGAGGAACACCAGCCAGGACGTGTTGAGCCAGAACAGGAACAGCGGCAGCAGCCCCAGCGTGCCGTATAGCGGGTCGCGGCCGACGACGTGCGTCACGTACAGGCCGAAGCCCCACATCGCCACCAGCCAGCCCGGAAAGGCCACCACCGCGCCGGTCAAGGCTGCCCGGAGCCTGACCTTGGTGTTGGGGATAAGCGCGTAGGCGCCGGCGAACAGGATGATCCCGACGGCAATCGGCTGGAGCAGGCCCAGCGGGATCAGCAGCCACTTGAGCCAGTAATAACCCCCGATGAGTTGGTTGGCGTAGCGGCTGACGTATTCCGCGGCGGCCAGGGCGGCGATAAGGGCGATCGGGCCCAGCGTCAGGGCCGACCAGTAAAGCAGCGTTCGCCGGCCCACCGACCGCCCGCCCGGGGCGCGGAAAATGCGGTTCAGCGACCGCTCGACCGTGGTCATCAACGTCAGCGCTGTCCATATCAGCAGGGCCAGGCCGATGGGCCCAAGCCGGCCGAAAGTCACCTTCTTCTCGACCAGACCGATGACTTCGTTGAGTTTCCCCTGAACGGAAAGGACATCCTCGGCCGGGGCGCTTGCGGGGGCGGAGGCGATCGTGGCGGCCCCGGCGGGCGCGGATGCCGACTCGCCGCCGGCGGGGGCGGTGGCGGGGGGCTCGGTCTTCATCGTGATCACCGTGATGCCGCTGCGGGTGATGTAGTCGTGGAGATACTTCTCGGCCTGTTCCTGCTGGCCGAAGCTGCGCAGCAGCAAGAGGACCAGCACCAGCGAAGGCACCATCGCGAAGATCGTCCTGAACGACAGGGCGGCGCTCATGGCCATGGCGTTGTTGTCGCGCAGGCGGCGGAGGCAGTACGTCCAGAGTTTGATCTGGTAGTGGACCAGCCCGGCGCCGCGGCCCAACTCGCCGCCGGGGTTGCTGGCCAGCCTCACAAAAAACGCCCGCAGATCGCGCGGCTTCTGTCGTATGCCCATGTTCGGCCCTTTCCGCTTTCGGCTCTTCTTCTGTTACTCTCTGTGCCTCTGCTCTGAAAAGAAGGCTTCAGGCTTCAGGCTTCAGGCTACAGGCTTCAGGCTTCAGGCGACAGGCTTCAGGCTACAGGCTTCAGGCTTCAGGCTACAGGCTTCAGGCTTCAGGCTTCAGGCTTCAGGCGACAGCCCTCGTCCTCGTTCTCGTCCTCGTCCTCGGCTTTTCATGTTTCCGGGTGAGCCGAAGGCTCATGTTGGACTGCGGCAATCAGTTTGGATTTACGGCCTGTTTCGGTTCAGCAGGTGGAGGAACTCGAGCCTCGTCGCCTCGTCATGGTGGAAACTGCCCAGCACGCTGGAGGTGGTCATGACGGAGTTCTGCTTTTCCACGCCGCGCATCATCATGCACAGGTGCCGCGCCTCGATGACCACGCCGACGCCCTCGGCGCTGACCGAATCCATCACCGCCTTGGCGATCTGGCGCGTCAGGCGCTCCTGGATCTGGAGCCGGCGCGAGAAGACCTCCATGATCCGCACGAGCTTGCTGACCCCGATGACCTTGTCGCTGGCGATGTACCCGATGTGGCACTGCCCGTAAAACGGCAGCATGTGATGCTCGCAGAGGCTGAATATCTCGATGTCGCGAACGATGATCATGTTGTTCGCTTCGGACTCGAAAACCGCCCCCTTGATGGCGTCGGCGACGCTCTGCTGATAGCCCCTGGTGAGGAACTTCAGCGCCTCGGCCACGCGATGAGGAGTCTTGGCAAGTCCTTCGCGAGAGGGGTCCTCGCCAAGCTCGATGAGCAACTCGTGAATCAACTGCTCGACGCGCTGCGTGTTCATTTCAGGCATAGCTCCTTAAGTTGTTAATTCGATCCCACGGCCGCGTACGCATCGACGGCGGGTGAGTCCGCGGCGCTCACGCGGCGGGGCTCTCCCCAACGGGGCAGGCGCGGACGATCTCGACGCCGACGGTCCGCGCGAATCGCAAGGCCGCGGGCTTCTCGACCAGCACCCGCACGCGCCGCACACCGGGCTGCGCCAGGCACGCGCCCGCTATGGCCTCGGCCAGGCGCTCCAGCAGCAGGAACGACGAGCCTTCCACCAGCGCCAGCACCTTCTGCTTGACGGCCTTGTAATCCACCGTGTCCGCGATGTCGTCGGTCCGCCCGGCCTTGCGGAGGTCGGCGTGGAGCGTCAGGTTTATGACGATGTCCTGCTTGTTGATGCGCTCGTCGGGGTTTATGCCAACGATGCACCGCGCGGCCAGGTCGCGGATGTAAATCCGGTCAAGCTCTTCCGGCAATTGCGGCAAAGGCGGCGTTTGTGGCGAATGTGGCGGCCTGTCAGCCATAGACGTTCCCTCGAATGTGTCGCCCGCCGTCGATGTAGATCACCTGACCCGTGATGAAGTCGCTTTCCACCAGCATTCGCACTGCCGTGGCGACGCCGGCGACCGAGCCGACGCGATTCAGCGGGTTGGTGCATGCCAGACCGGCGAGGTACTGCTCGTCCCTGCCCTCCGGCGGAAGGATCAGCCCCGGCGCGACGGCGTTGACCTTGATCGCCGGCGCCAGTTCCATCGCCAGCATCCGCGTGATCGCCCACAGCATCCGCTTGCCGAGGTGGTAGGAGACGTGCCGGCGGTCGTAGTCTTCCATCCGGCTGTCGAGGAAGTTGACGATGTCCCCGGCCGGGATTTGCTGGGCGGCAAAAGCCCGCGCCAAAACCAACGGCGCCATCGCGTGCAACTGCACGCTGGCCAGCAGGCTTTGGGGCGTGAAGTCCATCACGGTGTCGGCGGTGAAGGCCGAGGCGTTGTTGACCAGTATGTCAACCGGCCCGGAGGCAGCCTCGGCCGCGCGGGCCAGGAGCCTGCCGGCCTGGTCGCCATCGGCCAGGTCGGCCTGGACGCACCACGCCCGCGGCCCGACTTGGCGGATGAGCGAGGCCGTCGCCTCGGCCTCGTCGCGCGAGCCACGGTAATGGACTACCACATCGGCCCCGGCCTCGGCCAGGGCCAGCGCGACGCCGCGGCCGATCCGCTTTGCGGCCCCGGTGACCAGGGCCGTGCGACCCTTCAATGGCAACGCTTTGTCGGACATGGCAGTTTCCAACGTCTTCTCACAGTGTTATGCCCCTGCTCACTGAAGCGAGCAGGCCTCCCGCCTTCGCCAAGGCTTCGGCGGTGGCGAGCGAGATTCCGTTTCTTGCTTTTCCGGGTTCCAGGTTCCGCCTTTCTTGACGGGTTCCGCTTCTTGCCTCTCCGGGTTCCAGGTTCCGCCTTTCTTGACGGGTTCCGCTTCTTGCCTCTCCGGGT
>CAYOBS010000018.1:15397-20969 GCA_964402305.1 uncultured Planctomycetaceae bacterium
TCCAGGTTCCGCCTTTCTTGACGGGTTCCGCCTTTCGTTCTTTCCCGGCTACCCTGCTTCGCCAGAGGCTACGCAGGGCTGCGCCGGCTACGGGCTACCGGCTACCGGCTACTGCTGTTACAATCTTCGCCATGACTAATGCGGGATGCAAGCTTGCTCTGGCGGCCCTGGCGGTCGCGTCGGCGGCCGGATGCGCCGATGAAAGCTGCCCGCCCATCCTGCTGGACACCGCCGGCGTCGTCCCGACCGTGGACTACCGGCCGCTGGGCAAGGTGCTCGCCTCGTGCGTCCTGGGCAACGGCCTGGCCGACCGCGAGGAACTGCCCCGCCGCGCCGAGGGGCTGGACCGCCAACTTGCCATCCTGGCCGTGACGGGCCCGACCGCCACGCCCGCACTGTTTGCCGGCCGCGACGATGTCCTGGCGTACTGGTACAACGCCCACGCCGCCTGGTCGCTGAAACTGCTGACGGCGAGAGGCTGCCCGCGCCTCATCGGCGTCGCGGCCATGCTCGACCGCAAGTTCCCACTCGACGGGCGGACGATGACGCTTCGCGGCATCGGCGCGATCCTTGCGGCCGAGGACGACTTCCGCATAGCCGCGGCCGTGCCGGGCGCGACCACCAACTACGCCCGCCTGCCGGAAGCGCCCGTTGAGGCCAGGGGTTTTCAGCAGACCGTCGAGCGCCGGTTTGCCGAGCTGCTCGACGACGACATCCGCGTCTACATCGACGTGCGCGGCATGCGGGTGCTGATTCCGCCGGTGCTGTGGCAGTTCCGCGCCCGGTTGATATTCGAGTACAATCGCAAGTACCATACCGAAGGTGCGACGCTGGTGACGGCCCTGCTGGGCTACGCATCCGGCCCCGCCCAGCGGCGCTTGCAGACGGCACTGGGCTACCGCGAGGTCGAGGCGGTGTCGAGACAACTGCTGTCGGCGGAAAAGAAGGACCGCGATGGTAGCCAGCGCAGCCCTCCGCAGCCTTGGCGAAGGAGGGTAGCCGGCTTGCCACCCCGGCGCGCCGGGGAAGGCGAAGCCGGTTAGCCGCGAGAAGAAAAGGTGACAGCACATCTGGGCAAAGGTCGTATAGAATGTCTCAAGACAGGAAAGGAAGAAGACATGTGTACCCATTGCACGCGTAGACAACTCCTGGGCGCCGGTGCTATCGGCGCGCTGGCTCTGGCCTCCGGACATCTCCTGGCCCAGGCCCAGGACAACGAAAGTGGGCCGACAACCGCCGAGGCCGCCCCATCCAAGGTCAAAATCTGCGTGATCCTCGCGGGCGAGCCCGGCGGCCGGAGTTGGGGTCTGTCCGAAGCCGAGCTGGAGCCCATCACCAAGCGGCTGGCGGAGGCTGAGAAGACCATCGGCAACGTGGAGTTCGTGGTGGGCCGGGCCGCAAATGCCGCCCAGGCCGCCAAACTGCTCGAAAAGGCCGGCCCGGACGCCCCTGTGCTGGCGGTGAGCTGCGACATATTCGGCCTGAGCCGCACGATGCCCGCGGTCTTCAAAGAGGGTCGCCCCGCCGCCGTGTTCCACGTGCCCATAATTGGCGGGCACGACTGGTGCCTGGTCAAGCCGTGGCGCGAGGAAGGCCACCGCATCACGCTGTTCAACACCACCGACTGCGGCGACCTGGAACGGGCGGCCAGGCTCCTGAGGGTGGTCCCGCTGCTGCGGCAAAGCCGCGTGCTGGTGTCGCCGCCGTTCAAAGGCACGCCCGCGTCCCACACGCCCGCCCAGGTCAAAGAGCGGCTCGGCGTGGAAATGCTCGCCATCGCCGACGGCCGGTACGACCAGGTGATGTCCAAGGTCGACAAGGCGGCGGCCGAGGCGCTGGCCGCCAAGTGGATGGCCCAAGCGGAGCAGATCGTCGAGTCGACGCCAGATGACGTCCTCAAGGCCGCCCGGGCCAGCCTGACCCTCGATGAACTCATCAGGGAGAACCGGGCGAGCGGGCTTTGCGTCGGCACCTGCATGCGCTGGCTGCCGCGCGGCTTTCCATGCCTTGGCTTCACGCAACTCAACGACAACGGCATCCCGGCCGCCTGCGACGGAGACATGGACTGCCTGCTGACAATGCTGATATGCCAGCACGCCCTGAACCAGCCTGGGTTCCTGGGCAATGCCGGAGGCGTGGACATGTCGAAGAACGTGTTCCATCTTTCCCATTGCTCGGCCCCGCTGAAGATGGAGGGCCCCGCTGGGGCGTCCGCGAAATACCTGCTTCGCCGGCACGCCGAGGTCCGCGGCGGCGCGGTGCCAGAAGTCCACTATCGCATCGGGCAGACACTGACGTTCACCAAGCTGATCCACCTGAAGACCCTGCTGGTCTTTACCGGCAAGATCGTCGACGTGCCGAAGGTCCCCAAGGGCCAAGAGCGAGGCTGCCGCACGGAACTGGTCGCCGAGGTCAGCAACGCCGAAAAGCTGCTGGCCAACTGGGGCGCGGGCCAACTGGGCGACAGCGCCAAGGACTACTATGCTTCGCTGCACCGCGTGGCCTACTACGGCGACCACACCAGCAGCCTATGCCACCTCGGGCACCTGCTGGGAATGGAAGTCGTCATGGAATGCTGACCGCGGCAGAGAGTCGTGAGAATAGTACGGCGTCCTCAATGGCCCTGATTTGTCAACCAGGCAACTGGAAACAGTCACCTGTTAAGACAGGGGCCAGACCGGCTATCCTCCTTCGCCTTCGGCTGTCCCTGGCTACCGGCTGCCGCCTACGGAAGACTGCTCTAGCGCCGCCCGGCCTTTCGTCCGCCGGGGGTCTTGCGGGTGGCGGGGGTGTCCGTGGTGCACTTGGCGTCGAGGGCACCCAGGACCTTGTGGGCCTTCTTCATGTCGGCAACCTTGAAGACAGCCGTCGTCCGCCCGTGGGTCGCCCCGGCCGTGGCGTAGGCGTACGAGATGTTGATGTGGTGGTCGGCCAGCAACTGCGCCACGGACGCGAACGCCCCGGGCGCGTTTCGCAGTTCCAGAACGAGCACGTCGGTCTCGGTCCAGCGGTCGTGCGTGCGGCCTAGCACTTCGCGCGCGGCGTCCGGCTTGTCGCAGACGATCCTCAGCACGCCGTGCTCCATCGAGTCCACGAGTGTCAGCGCGATCATGTTGACCCGCGAGCGGGTCAGCTCCGCGCACACCGATGCCAGCACGCCGGGCTTGTTGACCAGGAAAATCGAAAACTGCGTCATGTCCTGCATGATACGCTCCTTGATGTTTGATCCGGGCCGGTCGCCCTTGCGGCAGCGGCCGGTGTCTTGCACTCACAGACTGACTGGTTTTTCAGGCCCGATAGGGCCGATAGTATTTAGCCGGGGGCGTAAGCCCCCGGAACAGGGTTATTCATTCAAATGAGCCCCGAAGGGGCGACAGAACAAACATGCTGCTCTGTCAATGGTGCGTTCTTCTGTCGCCCCTACGGGGCTCTTGTTATGAGCGCATTTTATCCGGGGGCTTACGCCCCCGGCTATCCCGGCGCGCCGGGATCGCCCCTTCGGGGCTTTCGAAACCGGTCAATAATATTCTATTCTCTGCCCATTTTGCCTTGTCGTCAATGGGCAAACCCAGGGGCAAAGCTATTGGGGCTGCTGTGCCGTGCGTCCTTTCCCACACCCGCAGGGCCTCGGGTTTGCGGCAGTAGATCGGCTCGAGCCGGCGGTACTCGGTGAAAAGTCCCGCCGCCGCCATTGCCCGGCCGACGCGCCAGACGTTGCCGGCGGAAGGCAGGTGCGGCGGGGCGTCCAGCGCCCGCGGGGCAAGCACGAGGTCATCGGGCAGGCAATGGTACGCCAGTCCCTCGCCGACAAGCGCCAGGGGCCGGCCCGCCGCGGCGAGGTACTCCCGCGGCGTCATTACGCCACAAGGCCCGTCGGCGATGATTGGCCCGTCCGGCCGGGCGAACGTGGCGGCGTATATCAGCCCCTCGCGGGCGTCGAGGATCACGCCCAGCCGCCGCCAGGGCAGTTCGCGGGCGCCCTCGGCGACGGCGGCGGTCGTCGGCACGGCCACCACCCGCAGGCCGGGGGCGGTCTGGGCGAGCATGCGGGCGACGGTGACGGCCACGCGAGTGCCGGTGAAGCTTCCCGGCCCGACCGAGACGTACACCTCGTCGATCTGGGCCGGGCGCAGCCCGCGCCCTGCCAGCATATCCGCCAACCGGCTGACGAGCTGGGCCGCGTGCCTGCTGCCGGCGTCGAAGTCCACCTCGGCCAGGAGGGCCTCGCCGGCGCCCAGGGCCACGCCGCCCAGCCTGCATGATGTCTCAATCGCAATGGAAACCGGATGATCCACGGGCAACGTTCCTCGGAATCTCTTCGCAAGCGTTTCTGAACGTCTGACAGACGTGCGGGAATTGTAGAGGGTCCACCCAGGGATTGCCATCCCTGGGCTTCGGGGTTGCTCTTTTATCGAGCGTTCGTGGGAAGTTCGATAGTCTGAATCCACATCCATCACGAAACCAAGGAAAGGTGAGTGTCTTGAAGCACAGGGATAGCAATCCCTGGGTATGCGATCCCCCAGTCGCCGTCAAACTCGTTTGACATCCGGGGCGTTTTGCCGCTAGCATGGGCGGCTCGGCGGAGAGTTTGGGATTATGCTGGCGATAATAAGCGACATACATAGCAACACCGAGGCCCTGACGGCCGTGCTGGCTGACATTGCCGCCCGCGGCATCGAGCAGATCGTCTGTCTGGGCGACGTCGTGGGCTACGGGCCGGAGCCGTGCCAGTGCGTGGACCTCATCCGCCGGCACGCGACATTTGCGCTGATGGGCAACCACGACTACGCGGTGATGTTCGAGCCCAGCCAGTTCAACATCTCGGCCGAGACCGCGTCGTTCTGGACGCGAAATTGCCTGGAGGCCGAGCCGGACTACGCCAAACGCAACGCGCGTTGGGAGTTTCTTGGCAACCTGCCGGTCAAGCACACGATGAGCGGGCAGGAGTTCGGCTTTGGGGAACTGATGTTCGTTCACGGCAGCCCTCGCAGGCCGATCAACGAGTACATCTTCCCTGACGACGTTTACAATGCCCCCGGCAAGGTCCAGACGGGCCTGGATCGGATCGGTCACCTGTGCTTTGTGGGCCACACGCACGTGCCGGGCGTGTTCGTCGACTCGCCGGACTTTTACAGCCCCGACGAGCTGGAGTATGTCTACGAGGTCAACCCGGAGCGCAAGGCGATCATCAACGTCGGCTCCGTAGGCCAGCCGCGGGATCGCGACAACCGCGCCAGCTACGCCGTGCTCGAGCCCGGCAAGGTTCGCTTCGTCCGCGTGCCCTACGGCGTCGAGACGACCATGCAGAAGGTTCTGGCCATTCCCGAACTCGACAACTACCTGGGCCAGAGGCTCATGGAAGGACGCTGATAGACCGTGGATAAGAAACAACTAGGCTGGATCGCGATCCTCCTGGCCGGCGGGCTGGTGCTGGGGATGCTGTGGATGCAGAAGCGCTCCGGCGACGAGCGTGCCGAGGCCGACCGCCAGGCCATCGCCCGCGCCAAGACCGCCCGCGCCGAGGCCGACCGCCAGGCCATCGCCCGCGCCAAGACCGCCCGCGCCGAGGCCG
>CAYOBS010000019.1:0-20820 GCA_964402305.1 uncultured Planctomycetaceae bacterium
CAACGTCCCGGCCATGATGGACGCCTACAATCAACGAATCCTCCAGGGCGACGAGCCCAAGTGCGTGCTGAACCGCCTGAAGTGGCACTGGGACGTCCCGCATGCCCAGGCCGCCGAGTGCGTCGCCTGCGGCATGTGCGAGACCCGCTGCACCCAGCACCTGCCGATCGCCGAGCGAATGAAGGAGATCGTCGAGCTTGCAAAGGCGGCGGAGAAGTAGCGGCCGGTCAAAGCCAACCGGCAAATTCCAATTTCGAAGCACTAAACTCTAAACAAATCCAAAGCACGAAATCCAAAACACGAACGCCCGCGGGAGCGATGGGATTGGTCCCCGCTGTCGTTTTGGTCATTTGCACCTGCCTGCCGGCAGGCAGGTTTGGCGTTTTGAATTTGTTTAGAAATTCGTGCTTAGATTTAGGATTTAAAGGCTGGCGCCTGCTGGGTTACAATCTTGCCCGTCCACCTGATGATCAGGAGTGTGCCCATGGCGTTTCGTATGGCGCAACTTCGCAGGACCGTATCACACGCGGCGGGCGCCTGCGCCGAGGGGTTTGCGGATCTGCTTCTCCCTGCCTGTTGCGGGGCGTGCGGGCGCCGCGGGCCGCTCGACGGCGGGCTCTGCGGGCGCTGCCGGCTGGAGCTGCTCTCGCTGGTGGCCGTGTCCAGTTGCCCGCGCTGCGGCGGCTCGCTGGGGCCGAACGTCCCGGCCCGGCCCACCGGGTGCGGGCAGTGCTATTCCACACTTCCGCGATTTACCCGCACTTACAGGCTAGGCCCGTACACCGGCTGCCTTCGCCACGCCATTTGCGACCTGAAGTACCGCCGCCACCTGCGGCTTCGCGGGCGGATGACGCACCTGCTGGCGGAGCGAATCCGCGCCGCCGGCGACGCCGACGGCCTGGACGCCGAAACGCGCCCCCCGGACGTCGTCCTGGCGGTTCCCATGCACTGGCTGCGCCGGCTGGGACGAGGCTTCGACCACGCCCGCGCCATCGCCGTGGGCCTGGCACGCGAGCTGGACCTTCCGCTTGGCTGCGAGCTGGTCCGCGTCCGCAACACCCCGCCGCAGGTTCACCTGCCGCGCACCCGCAGGCTCCAAAACGTGCGCGGCGCGTTCGCCGTGCGGTCCCCAGCCGCCATCGCCGGGGCAAATGTCCTGCTGGTCGACGATGTTACCACCACCGGCGCCACCGCCGACGAGGCCACGCGGACCCTGCTGGCCGCCGGCGCACAGAGCGTGACGCTGGCCGTGCTGGCAAAGGCCGAGCCGCCCACCGCATACGCCCACTGCCGAATGTAAATAAAGGGTTTACGTCAAGCCGGACCCGCCGCCTGGCCGATGGAGGTTGAGCGGTTCTGTCTGGCAATCGAAAGCTCCGCTGTGTAGACTCACCGCACCTGTAAACACAAACCCAAGACCAGTACCAATACCCAAAACCGTTAAGGAGTAACGCATGGCGAAAGATATCACACCGATACCCCCGGACAAGCACGTCGAAGACCAGGCCCGCGAGCAGACGGGCCAGCAGCAGGTGCAGCTTCGCATCGACGAGGCCGGCATGCAGACCACCTACGCCAACGCCTTCCGCACGAACGGCACGGCCGAGGAGGTCATACTCGACTTCGGCCTGAACCTCGTCGGCCCGCCAACCCAGCCGCAGGCCAGCCCGCAGATCCTCTTCAAGGTCACCCAGCGGGTGGTGATGAACTACTACTCCGTCAAGCGCCTTGCCATCACGCTCAGCCAGCTTATCCGCCGGCACGAGGAGCAGTTCGGCGAGCTGGAGTTGGACGTCCAGAAACGCCGCAAAAGCTGACGCCGGCATAAGAAGAAACGGACCTGCCTGCCGACAGGCAGGTTACCACAGAGCCGCAGAGGCTCAGAGAACAAACTGCTTCTGATCCTCTACGATCAGCGTCGCACTCGTTCGACTTAATCGCACCTGTCGGGCATCGCCCCGGCAGGTGCGATTTTAAAGAAAAGGGGTCAGAAGAAAAGGGGGAAAGATGGTCAGGAACTTTTCCTTGAATCCCAGCGCCACGTTGTTATCGTTCTTGGCATGGAGCGCGAGTTGCCGCATCGCAAACGCTTTAAGCGGTGTGATCGCCTTTGTGGCGCCTACCGCCTGACATCTTCCTGTCTCAAGCGCCAACTATTGCTTACAAGACAGCGGCCGTGCCGATGGCCCCTGGAATCGTTTGATCACATCCGCCTGAAACCGGATATGCTTCCGCCAGCGGAAGCATGAAGACCACGAAAGGAAAAGAACATGAACATGCAAAAGTATGGCGCCGAGTTCTTTGGGACATTCTGGCTGGTTCTTGGCGGGTGCGGCAGCGCGGTGCTGGCCGCCGCCTTTCCCGGCGTGGGCATCGGCCTGCTTGGCGTTGCGTTGGCCTTCGGTCTGACAGTGCTGACGATGGCCTACGCGATCGGGCACATATCCGGCTGCCACCTCAACCCGGCCGTGTCCATCGGGCTCTGGGCCGGCGGGCGGTTCCCGGCGAAGCAACTCATCCCCTACATCGTCGCGCAGGTGCTGGGCGGGCTGGCCGCGGGAGGCGTCCTCTATGTCATTGCAAGCGGCAAGGCCGGCTTTGCCGTATCCTCCGGCTTCGCGTCCAACGGCTACGGCGCCCACTCGCCCGGAGGGTACTCCTTGCTGGCCGCTCTGGTCTGCGAAGTTGTCATGACCATGATGTTCCTGGTCATTATCCTTGGGGCAACCGACAAGCGGGCGCCGCAGGGCTTCGCCCCGCTGGCCATCGGCCTGGGGCTTACCTTGATTCACTTGATCAGCATTCCCATCACCAACACATCGGTTAACCCGGCACGCAGCACAGGCGTTGCCGTGTTTGTCGGCGGTTGGGCGACATCTCAGTTGTGGCTCTTCTGGGTTGCTCCGATTGCCGGCGCTCTGATTGGCGCAGTCGTTTATCGGTTCATTGGAACTACAAAGGACTGATCGACAAGCTCGGCACAAGGCGACATCGGAAACGCGATCTTTTGAATGCGTGGCGCGTCGCGGTTAACCCAACTTTCGCAGTTCGAGGCCAAAACGAGCGCAAGTCCTTGATTTGCCGTTCGGCAAAGGCCAAGGTCTTCACTACATTTCCGCCGACTCCTGCTCGGGATCGACCTGCTGGACCTGGCCGGCAGAACATGTCTTGAGGACATCGAGTTCCTGCGCAACCAGGAGGCGTACCTCGACGCCCTGGGCGCCCAGCGGATTCCCGACCCGACCACCGAGGGCGACTTCTGCCGGCGGTTCAAGGTCCCGCACATCGAAATGCTGATGGACACAATCAACGAGGTGCGCCGGGCAAGTCGTTCCACGCCCTTGCGCCGCGCGGCTAATCGCAAACGTCCCCACGGGACTAAGAACGGCTCTTGCCAAAGCGTGCGAATCGCCGGGGGAAAAACTCGCACACGTTTTCGGCCAGGCCGTGAGGCCTCATCGGCAAGTCCCCACGCCATTGAACATCTTCTTCCGAGCCTGCCGACGGGCCGGACCTTGCCCCTGCCGGGCCTTGTCGCGGCCTTGCTGCCAACGTATCATCTCGCCCATGATCGAGGCGCTGCACATTGTCGACAGCCGAACCCGCCCGGACATGCTCGAGCAGCTCGACATGCTGGCCGGGGCGGATGATCGGGTTCTCTCGGCCGGGCCGCCGCCGCGGGGCATCGCGCGCCCGGTAAAGCCCGTGCATTGCACGATGGGCTCATCCCGGCTGGCGGGCTGGCGGATGCGCGACCTGGCCGGCAGCGCGCAGATAATCCATGCCTGGTCCCAGCAGGCCCTCTGGGCCGGGCGAGAGCTGGCGCTGACGACCGGGCGGGCGATGGTGCTGTCTATCCCGGCCGCTCCAACAAGCCCGGCCGACTGGAAAACGCTCCGCCAGGCCGTGGGACCCGGACTGCTCAACGTGGTCGTGCCGACGGACTTCGCCCGTCGGCGGCTCATCGCCGGGCAACTGCCGCCGGCGTTCTGCCACGTCCTTGCCCCGGCCGCCAGAACCCTGGACAACGCCGACGAGGCTCGCAGGGCCGTCCGCGAGGCCCTTGGCATCGACGGCGACACGAAGCTCCTGGTCGCCCCTGACCCGTTTGTCCGCCACGCCGGGCATGAGTACGCATCGTGGTCGCACGCGATCCTGCGGCACGTGCCGCTCGAGTTGCGGCTGGCGTTTCCGTCGTCGGGTCCGATGGAGGACCACGTGCGGTTCTTTGCCCACACGACGGGCTTCGATGACGAGGTGTACTTCACGCATGGCCGGTTTACCGTCGCACAAGTCATTGCGGCGGCGGATATCGCGGTTTTTCCGCAGATGCGCGACGTAGGCGTGGTGTACCTTTCGGCCGCAATGTCGGCCGGGCGCGCGATCGCCGCGTCCGGAGTCGGCGGCATAGCCGAGTTGGCCCCCGACGGCCTGGCGGCCTTGTTGTCGGGGACCGGGCCGAGGGAAACCTCCGCCGCCCTGTTGAGACTCGCCGAGGACGACGAACTCGCCCGCCGCCTCGGCCGGGCCGCAAGCCAGCGGGCGGGCGAGCTTTTCGACCCCCGCACCGCGGCGACAAGGCTACAGGCGATCTACGCCGCCGCCATGGAAACCAAGGCGCACTGAGCCGTGACTGATACTCTTGTCTGGTTGTGCTTGAGTACATCCTTTTCAAGGTAACACCATTGTTTGACCATCTAGAGTTCATTGCGGATTGCGGATTGTCCCGGCGCGCCGGGACGGATTGCCTCGGCCAAGGATTTTGGGAAAAGGGAATCCGCCCCTCGACTCCGCTCGGGACAATCCGCAATCCGCAATCCGCAATCCGCAATAAGGATCGCGAGTCGGCAAAACGACATCGGAGTCGAATCAGGCATTCGCTCGTGCCAGAAACTCAGGTCGCTCACACTGAGCCGGCCTCGGCATGGCCTTGGGTCCGGGGCGTTGCGGCGGTTATAATCGCGGTTTTGGCCGGGCGCTGCCGGCCGGCGTGGGCGAACAGAACGCACGAGACAAGACTGACATGGCTGCGAAACCCCAGCAAACGTCGATGAACCAGACCGCCGGCGACAAGGTCGTCTATGCCGACAAGACAGTTGAGGCGATGCTGCGCGATCGTGTCGGCGAGTTGTTCGACCCTGTCTCGGCCGGCTGGGAGCAAATAAAGCACAACGCCTCGCGGACGGTCTATCGCGGGGTAATCGGCGGCGAGTCGATCTACCTCAAGCATTTCCACAGTTGCTCGATCCTGCACCGATTCATGCGGCGGCTCGGCACCAGCGACGCAATGCGCGAGATGCGTTTCAGCCGGCACCTGCAAGGCAGCGGCGTACACACGGCCGAGGCGCTGGCCGCGACATGCGCCGACGGCGTCGAGTGGCTCGCCACGCGGGCCGTCGAGCCGTCCCAGCCCGCCGACGCCTGGCATGCCCAGCAGCTCTCGCGAGGCCCGGCAGGGCTCAGGCTCATCGACCGCGCGGTCGCCGAACTCGGGCGGATGGTCGGGCGGATGCACGCCGCGGGCGTCATCCACGGGGATCTTCACTGCGGCAACGTGCTGATCCGCACGGACGGCGAGCCCGACGGCGCGGTGCGGCTGGTGCTGATGGACCTTCACCGCGCCAGCCGGCGGCGGAAGCTCTCGCGCGGCGCGCGGTCCAAGAACCTCGCCCAGTTGCTTCACGACCGCTACTACCTGACGACACGCACGCAGCAGATCCGCTTCCTCAAGCACTACCTGCGGGCCAGCGGCGCGCCCGGCTCGATGCGGGGCTGGCAGATGCTGGTCGAGCACTTCGCCCAAATGCACTCGCGCCGCCGGCACAACCAGCGCGACCGCCGAGTCTTCCGCGACGGAAAGTACTTCAGCCGAATCAGCCTGCCCGGCGGATGGCGAGGCTGCGTCGTGCTGGCGTCCAAACGCCACATGGCCGGCAGCAGGGCCGCCAACTGCGAGTTCACGACACAGCAGTGGCAAGCGGCCTTGGCTGACCCGCTGGCGCTGATGAGCCACGAAGGCGCCGAAGTCTACAAGGACGGCGACTCCGGCCGGGTCATCCGCCGAAGGATAACCGTGGCCGGATGCGAACTGGACGTGTTCATCAAACATCCGCTCCGGAAGCGGCGGTGGAAGCTCCTGCTGGACTGCTTCCGCCCGAGCAGGCCGACGCGGGCATTCTCGCTGGGCCATTCGCTCCTGACCAGGCGGATCGCCACCGCCCTGCCGCTTGCGGCCCTGGAAAGGCGAATAGGCCCGATCCTGCTGGACAGCATCCTGATAACCGAGGCCGTCGACGCCCAGCAGATGGATGTGTTCATGGAGACCTGGCTGAGCGATCCGCCCAAGAGCGACGCGCCGCTTACGGTAAACCAGCGCCGCCTGCTGGGGCGCCAGGTGCTCTGGCAGCTAGGCCGGCTCCTCCAGCGCCTCCACGACAGCCGGTTCGCGCACCGCGACCTCAAGGCGACGAACCTGCTCATCCGGTGGTCGCCCGGCCAAAACCCGGAGATCGTCCTGGTCGACCTCGACGGCCTGAAGCGCCTGCCCCTGATTACCGCGCGACGCCGCTTCCAGGGACTCATGCGGCTGAACGTCTCGCTGCTCCAGTGCCCCGGCGTCAACCGCGCAGGCCGGCTGAGGATGCTCATGGGCTACCTGCGGCGGATCGGCTCGGGGCGCATCGCCTTCAAGCCCTACTGGCGAACGCTGGAAGACTGGTCCAGCAAGAAGCTCCGCCAGCAGATCCACGCCAGGCGCAAGGCGCAAAAGGCAGTACGGAGGCCCAACCCATGACAGCCGCGCGGGCCGGCGGACTCGATCAAACGCCGCGGAAAGTGCTTATCATAAAGCCCAGCGCCCTGGGCGACGTGGTTACGGCCGTGCCGGTGCTGCGGGCGCTGCGCCGCAAGTTCCCGCAAGCGCACCTGAGCTGGCTTATCAGCACGAGCTGCTCGGCGCTGCTGGCCGGCGACGCGGACCTCGACGAGATAGTGCCGTTTGAGCGCCGCCGCCTGGGGCGGGCCTGGCGCTCGGCCGGGGCTGCCGGGGCGCTGGCGGGCCTGGTCAAGACGCTTCGTCGTGGCGGCTACGACTGGGTGATCGACCTCCAGGGCCTCTTTCGCAGCGGCTTTTTCGCCCGTGCCTCCGCGGCGCCGATTCGCGCGGGCTTCGCCAACGCCCGCGAGGGCGCGTGGATGTTCTACACGCACCGCCTGGCGCCCAAGGCCGAGCATACCGTGGACCGCAACATCGAGTTGGCAGCCATGCTCGGCCTGGACGCCCGCCGCCAGGACATGACGCTGAACATCTGCCCGGAGGGCAGGGCCTTCGCCGAGAGCTTCCGCTCTGCACCGGCCGTCGCGGGTGAGCCTTACGTGGTCCTCATCCCGCCGACGCGATGGGCAACCAAGCTCTACCCCGTGCGGCATTGGCGCCGTGTCGCGGCCAAGCTCTCCGGGCGGGCGCCCGTCGCGATTGTCGGCACGCCCGCCGACGCCGAGATGTGCTCGCAAATCGCCTCCCATTGCGGCCCGCGCGTGATCGACCTGGCCGGGCAGACCACCATCGCCCAGATGGTCGGCCTGATCGCCGGCGCCGCCTGTGTGGTGTGCAGCGACTCAGCCGCCCAGCATATCGCCCAGGCCGTTGGGACGGATGTTGTGGTGCTCATAGGCCCGACCCGCCCCGAGCGCACGGGGCCAGTACTTCGCGGCCGGTGCGTCACGGCCACCGTGCCCTGCCAGGGATGTCTGAGACGCTCATGCCGGCATATAACGTGCATGCAAACCATCGAACCGGAATCCGTCGCCGCCGCCGTCGAGCAGACGCTGGCCGGCGGGAGCAAGACATGCCGTACCGCTATGTAGCCAGGAAGCTCAAGAACTTCGTCATCTACCGCATCCTGCACGTGGACGACACCCCGCATCGCATCGCCTTTGGTGTGGCCATCGGAATGTTCGTCGCCTGGACGCCGACCGTCGGCTTCCAGATGGGGCTTACCGTCGCCCTGGCCGCACTGCTGCGGGCCAACAAGGCCGTCGGAGTGCCGCTGGCGTGGCTAACCAACCCGGTTACGATCCCGCCCGTCTTCGGGTTCAACTACTGGCTGGGCACAAAGATCCTCGGCGGCAAGTACGACTTAACGCAGTTCAAGGGGTTCCTTACGGCAGCCATGAAGGAAGGAAGCCTGCTCGAACGCCTCCGCGACCTCTGGGACGCGATGTGGACCATTTTCTGGCCGCTATGGCTCGGCAGCATCGTTGTGGGGTTGGCACTGGCCGCCATTTCCTATGTCGCGGTCTACTACGGCGTCGTCCGATACCGGCGGGTCTGGCACGAACACCACCACCGCCCCCCGTGGGCCGACGACCAGGCGCCGGCGGAGGCCAAGCCCGCCCAGCCCGACCAGCGGCGGAACCGGTAGCCGGTAGTCCCGGCGCGCCGGGGGAGCCGGGAGAAGAAACGGCGGAACACGGAACCTGGAACCTGGAACCCGGGACACTCCGCGTTTCCCGCTTTTCCAGGTTCCGCGTTCCGTGTTCCCGGTTCCGCCTTTTCCGTTTTCCAGGTTCCCGGTTCCCGGTTCCGCCTTTTCCGTTTTCCGGGTTCCCGGTTCCGCCTTTTCCGTTTTCCAGGTTCCCGGTTCCCGGTCCCGCTTTACCGGCTACCGGCTACGGGCTACAGGCTACCGGCTACTAAGAGAAACCGGCTACTAAGAGAAACCGGCTTCCAAGGCCGATTGACTATCCTCCGCAGCCCGGCCCCGTGGTATAATGCGATTGAGAAGGAACAGTCGCGAGATGAGCATCAGTCAAAAACAAGACGTCGGCTCATTGAGGTTCTACCTCTACGACCGGCCGCTCCACCCGGAGTTGTTCAAGATCTATCACGATCACCATATCATCAAGAAGGCCTACGAGGCCCGGATATGGGTGACTGGGTGTACGCACGTGATCAGCTTCTTCCGCGACCGCAGTTCAATGGTCGAGGTAACCGCGGGGGCCGACAATTTCCTGCCCGAGCGGGGGCAACTGCTGGAGATCCCCTTCCGCGGCGAGCGCGACCACGAGTGCAAGCGCGCCATGGACATCAACTACATGATGAACTTTCAGGTCGAGCAGATGAGCCCGGCCGTGTACTCCACCACCCACCACGACCTCGCCCGGCTGGGCGCCCAGCGAGGCCTGTTCGTGCCGTTTCCCATGTGGATGAGCCACTCGCTGACGCCTTTCACGTTCATCGACTACGAGGCCAAGGCCAACGGGCTGCACGTGTTCACCTTCCACGCCTTCCCCGACGAGTTGACCATCGTCAAGACCCAGTCGATCTTCGAGTTGTCCTGACTGGCCGCCAGGGCGATTTGGAACTTGTTTGTGATCCAGCGGTTCGGCCCTTATCATTTGCGAACGCAGGCGCGCAGTACGTGATTGGCGACCGGCCTTCAGCCCCGTTCACGGGGCTTTGACCGCCGAAGGCGGGTGTAGCCCAGGCCTTTGAGGCCTGGGGTGATCGGACGCTCTTGTTGTTCAGCACGCTTCAGCGCGCTTGAAGAAGGCTTTAGCCATCTTTAGCCAAACTGCTCTCAAAAATGGGTAAGCCCGCTGAAGCGGGCTAAGAGGAAGAAACAAGAAGGAATGATGCACTGTCGCACACCCAGGCCTAAAAGGCCTGGTCTAGACCCCCGCTGTCGCGGGGGCAAAGCCCCGTGAACGGGGCTGAGAAGAAGGTCGCTAAACACGTACGCCACGCAACTGCGAAGGAAACCGGAAACCGCTGATGTCCGACGAAAGCTTGAGCATAACCAGAAGGGGCGAAATCGCGGTGGTCACCTTCCACAAGACCACCGTGCTGGACCTTTCCACGTCCGAGTCGGTCCGCAAGGACTTGCTCAAGCTCGCCGACAGCCCGCCGCCGCCGAAGATCATCGTGGACTTCTCGGCCGTGAGGTTCCTGGCGTCGCGAATGCTCGGCGTTCTGGTCGAGTTGAGCCGCCGGGCCGAAACCGGCAAGGGCAAGGTCGTCATCACCGGCCTGCACGGGGACGTATCGAAGGTATTCCAGATCACAAAGCTCAGCAGGCTGCTGCACTGCGCCGCGAGCCTCGACGAGGCCGCCGGCATGCTGGACGAAATCCAAAGCTAACCTGCCGGCCCGCGCCGAGGGCGCCCGGGCCAGGCCAACAGTGAGGCCCCTCCAATGGCGAAATCCAGCCTGATCATCACCGAACGAGACGCCGCGTGCGCGGTGGATTTCCGCGACGAGAGCGTCCTGGACCCCAAGAGCGTCCCGGCCGTCACCGAGGACCTGTACGACCTCGTGGACAATCGCGGGTTCGCGAAGATCCTTCTGGACCTCTCGGCGGTGCGGTTCATGTCGTCGCCGATGATCGGAACGCTGGTGGCGCTGCACAAGAAGACCTTGGACCGCGGCGGGCAGGTGGTGCTGTGCGGCCTGTCGGGCAACCTTTACAGGGTCTTCCAGGTTTCCCGGCTGACGGCGGTTCTGCGTTTCGCGCCGTCGGTCGAGGCTGGGGCGCGGTTCTTGCACGAGCCTGCCGCCGAGGGCGCCATCGCGGCCCAACTGCTCGATCCGGCGCCGCCGACCCGCTGGGCGGCGATCGTGAGCAAGCAGGTCCGCATCTTTTTCGCCGGGGCGCTGGTCGTTGCCCCGCTGGCGATTACCGTCTCGGTGGTCTGGTCGCTGGGCGCCTGGCTGGAAGGACTGGGGATGAACCTGTTTCGAAGCCTTGGCATCACGCCTCCGAAGCATACGTACGGCATCGGTGGTTTGATAATCATCGGCCTGATTTACACCGTCGGCCTGCTGACGCACCTGTGGTTGTTCCGCGTGGCGTTCGGGTTGGTCGAGCGGCTGATAGCCCGCCTGCCGGGCATCAAGACGATCTACGAATCCGTGCGGGACCTGATGAAGCTCTTCGGCGGCGGCTCGGAACGCATGGGCCGGGTCGTGCAGTACAGCGTGCCAGGCACGGACATGTCGCTGCTTGGCATCCTGACCAACGAGAACCCCTTCGGCCTGCCGCTTGACAGCCCGCACCGCAAGGTCACGATTTACGTGCCATACAGCTACATGTTCGGCGGACCGACGTTCTTCGCCTCGCCCGAGCATATCGTCGAGGTGGACATGTCCGTCGAGCAATGCATGAAAACCGCCGCCACCGCCATGGTCGGCGCACAAACCATCCTCCGACAGCCGGGAAAAAAGAAGTGAATTGATTGCGGATTAAGAAGAATTGCGGATTGCGGATTGCGGATTGCGGATTTTTCATCGTCCGTGCCCGCTGGAGCCAAGGTGGCGACGTACAAAGGAGAAACGATTGTCAGAACGCAAGTATAAGTCCCCTGCCTCTTCACGTCACTCCAAGTGCCTTCATTACCCCAATGGAGCACCTGCTCGAACTATTCCCAAATCGCAAGACTGGATCTTTCTGGAAGATGGGCAAGCGCGACCTGGATGCGCTCTTGCACGATCCAAAGATCAAGAGCTTCACTTTCACTTCCGAAACCTTGAACTGGTGGCGCAAAGACAAGCAGCGATGAGAATCGAAATGATGCGAAGTTAGGACAATCCGCAATCCGCAATCCGCAATTCTTCTTAATCCGCAATCCGCAATCCGCAATCCGCAATTCAATGGTCCAGTTCCATTATCCGCCGCCGGTAGTACATGTAATCGGCGTACGACACGTTGTCCGGCACGCCGTGGTCGCACGTGGGGATGTACCCGCCGCGCTTGACCATCGGCCCAATCACGCGGTTGAGGAATTCGTCTATCGCGCCGGCGCCCGCCGCCAGGATGCGCTTGTCGATCCCTCCGCTCATAACCAGGTCCGGGTACTTTCGCCCGATGGCCACGACGTCATTGCCGGCCGCAACCTCGAACGGGCTCATCACGTCCATGCCGACCTCGCGGTAGAGGTCGATGGCCTCGTGGCAGTTGCCGTCGGTGTCGATCTGGAAGTGCAGCCGCCGGCCTGGCTGGCGCGAGCGGATGTTGGCAACGAGTTGCTGGTAGTACGGGAAGAGGAACTCGCGGACCATGTCCGGGCTTATGAGCAGCCCGTGGTTGTAGCAGATGTCCTCGGCGAGGAAGACCTCGTCGATGCCGACTCCGCCGGCGAGCTGTGCCCAGGCGCTCACGGCCTCGGCAAGGTCCAGCCAGGCCTGCATCATCTTGTGGATCAGGCCCGGGTTGTCGATGAACATGTAGCAGATCTCTTCGGGCCCGACCAGCGCCCGCAGGTACATGTACCCGCCGATGGCGCCCAGGGTGATCATCCGCCCCTCTGCCGCCGCAACGGGAAGCCGGGCCGCCTGGGCCTCGATTGCCTGGCCCTGCCAGCGGGCGGGCGTCGTCGGCGAAAGCAGCGGCAGGACGTCGCGATCCCAGTCGGCGTCGTTGGTGACGGCGTGCTTGAGGTACGTCGGCATGAAGCCGTGCCGCCGGCCCTTGAAGACCTTCAGGTGCCGCCCGGCTGTGTCGCGAATCACCTGGTACTCGTCCGTTTCCTCGAGCACCGCCTCCTTGATCGGCGGGACGAACTCCGGCTCGCACCAGCCGAGCATGCCTATGCCACAACTGCCCGACGGGTCGAAGCCGAACAGCTCGGCCCGCGGCACGTCGGTGGGCATGCCCTCGGCCTTCCACCGCTCGATGGCCTCGTCCCAGATGTAAAACTCCTGCCGGACCAGCCTGTCCAAGGGCTTGAACTCGTACGTCGCGCGAAGCCGCTCGATTGGATTCATTGAGCCTTTCATCACTGTTTTGTGCTATCGCAGTTCAGGTGGCACATTCTGCCCCGCCGCGGCGTGGAAGAATTCGGCATTGTCGGGCAGCGAGGCGATGGGCAGGCGGGCGGCAAAGCCGGTGTCAACTTCGTGCCAGTATTCGATGCGTTCCTGGCCATACTGCCAGCACAGGCATATCCCGCGGCCGGCGGCGAATGACGGGAAGTCCACCACGCCAAGGGCCCAGTCCTTGAGCTCCACGCCAACGACGTCGAGCTCGTCCAGGCAGCCTCGAAGCCGGCCCGCCGAGCGGATCAGGTCAATCCGGGCGCGGTCGCTCTGCTCGACGGTCCCCGTCTCCTCGGCTATCTCGAGCTGCTCCTGCAACTCGACCATCCGCGAGTACTCGAAGATCACGTCGGTAACGATCCGCCGGACCAGCACCAGCGAGCGATTGGCCTCGGGCAGGCTAAACACCCGCTTGGGCCTGGCCTCGCCGCGGCGCCGTGGCGACTGGCGTTGCATTGTGCTCACCGGACTACTCCTGTTGCCGCACACTTCAGTATAGGCACACCCTGAGCGGAACCCGTTAGCGAAGCCCCAACCCGGGCGTGCTGAGGTCTTATCGGCCAAAGCCACCACCCGGCATGAAGGAAGGTTGCAAACGGTGCTGGAAAAGGGCGAATCCGCTTTGCCTCGGCTGCCTTTGGCCATATGCTTCCGGCATGTTCGGATTCTTCGCGATTAACAAGCCGGCCGGGCCGACGAGTCATGACATCGTCGCGGCCGTGCGGCGCCGCGTGGGGCGCGGCGTGAAGATCGGCCACGCCGGAACGCTCGACCCGTTCGCGCGCGGCGTGCTGGTGGTCTGCGCCGGGCAAGCCACGCGGCTGGCGGATTACGTGCAGGCCCAACCAAAGCGATACCGCGCCGTCGTTCGCCTCGGCGCCACGTCCACCACCGACGACCCCGACGGCCGAGTAACGCCCACCCCGGCCGGCCTTGGGCTACCGATGGGGGCGGCACAAGGCGAGCTCGCGGCGCCCCTTGGGGGCCCAAGGCCGGCCGAGGCGGATGTGCTGCGCGTTGTCGCCGGCTTCGTCGGCGAGATCGACCAGGTCCCCTGCGCCCACTCGGCAGTGCATGTCGACGGCCAGCGCGCGTACAAGCTCGCGCGGGCGGGCCTGGAAGTCTTGCTGCCCAGCCGGCCCGTGGTGATCCACGCCATCGACGTGCTGCGGTGGGACTGGCCCATCCTCGAACTGGACATCCGCTGCGGCAGCGGGACGTACATACGCGCCCTGGCTCGCGACATCGGATCGGCCCTGCAAGTCGGCGGCTATTGCCAGGCGCTGACCCGCACGGCCGTGGGAGTCTTCGAACTCACCCGCGCCGTTGCACCCGATGCCTTGGAGCCCGCCCGCGACCTCTTGCCGCCGACGCTGGCACTGGGCGACATGCCGCGCGTGGTCATGGACGAGTCGCGGCTTGCGCGCCTGCGAAACGGCAATCTCATCGACCTGCCCGAACCCGCCGTCGGCGACGAGATCGCCCTGCTGGACAGCCAAGGCCATCTGCTTGCCCTTGCCAAGCCGCACATGGGGGGATGGAAACTCCAGCCGACAAAGGTGTTCGTAGGGGAGTGAACGAGGCAGTAGCCGGTAGTCCCGGCGCGCCGGGATAGCCCGTAGCCAGTAGCCGGTAGCCAGGTAGCCTGCCCCTTCGGGGCCGGTAGCCCGTAGCCGGAACGGGAAACGGCGGAACCTGCCTGCCGGCAGGCAGGCCGGACACTTTGTATGCGGTGGGGATATGTCCATAGGTCCTATAGGACTTATAAGACCTATGCTCGCCCGCCCCGCGTGCGAACAAGCCTGAAGGCTGAAGTCTGACTCGAAAACGGGGACGAGCACCAGGGGACTGGCTTCCCGACGTACGTCGGGATTCGGCCGTGCCTGTCCCCGCAGTTGGCCAGGGGAGGTGATTAACGACGGGGACAGGCACCTCCCCTTCGCGCAACAAAAAAGGGGTTGGCAGTCAGCCCCTTTTGCGCTTCCCAGCGCTGTTGGCCCTAAGCCTGTTTGCCGGCCCTGGCCGCGGTGGATTACGCGGCGACGGCCTGCATTGCCGTTGCGTCGATGGTGGAACGAGAATAGCGGTAGGCCTCGCCGACGTACGGGGCGTCAAAAGCGCAGCCGATGCTGTAGCCTTCCTCGGCCTGGCGGCAGCGGACGATCGTGGCGCACACGTTTCGCCGGCCCCCGTCGGCCTGGATCGGCAGATTCAGCACGATCCGCTGGCCCGGATAGTAGGGCCTGGCGCTGTAAGCACCAAGCCCGCTTCGGGAGATGTCTCGCATGTGGAGCGAGTCCACCACGTCGCCGCCGTCGGGGTCCAGCCGGATGCAGCCCAGTGTCATCGACAGGCGCGTCCGCTGGTGACGTCGGCGCTCAACGGCGTAATTACTTCGGTTTGTCATCTCGGCACTCCTGGGCGCTCTACGGCTAATTGCCATGCCGTGTCCTTGAGCGCATCGACCAGCCCCCCAGGCGCCTTAAATAACGCGCGAGATTTTTGCCTCTTTCGCCGCCTGATCTTACAATGGCTCTTCATGACCACCCAAAAGACCGGCAAACCATTGGCCGTGCTCGTGGGCGCCGGACCCGGCGACCCGGGCCTGATCACCGCCGCCGCACTGAACTGGCTCGCCCAGGCCGACACCGTTCTCTACGACCGCCTGGCAAACCCGTCCTTCCTCGCCGGCTGCCGGAGCGACGCCGAACTGATCTACGTCGGCAAAGGCCCAGGCGCGCACGCCATGACGCAGGAGCATATCAACGAACTGCTTGTAAAGAAGACAGCCGAGGGCAAGCTCGTCGTGCGCCTCAAGGGCGGCGATCCGCTGATCTTCGGCCGGGGCGGCGAGGAGGCCGACGCCCTCGTGAACGCCGCCCTGCCGTTTAGAATCGTGCCTGGAGTAACGGCGGCAATCGCGGCCGGGGCGTGCGCGGGAATACCCCTGACCGACCGCCGCCTGGCCTCGACCGTAACGTTCATCACCGGCCACGAGGACCCCACCAAGGACGAGTCGGCCATCAACTACGACGCCCTGGCCGGCCTGGACACGCTGGTGTTCTACATGGGCGTGGGCAACCTGCCGGCCATAACGGCCCGGCTGATTTCCGCGGGCCGCTCGGCCGATGAGCCGGTGGCGCTGGTCCAGAACGCCACGCTGCCGAACCAGCGGACGGTTGTCGCCACGCTGGCAACCGCGGCCTCGGCGGCCGAGGCAAACAACATCCGCCCGCCGGCCCTGCTGATCGTCGGCAAAGTGGTGACGCTTCGCGAGAAGCTCGCCTGGATGGAAAAGCTCCCGCTTTTCGGGCGGACCGTGCTTGTCACGCGGACGCGCGAGCAGGCATCGAAGCTCACCGACCAGCTCGCGGCGCACGGCGCGAACGTCATCGAGTGCCCCACCATCGAGATCCAGCCGCCGGTGGATTTCTCCAAGCTCGACAAGGCCCTGGCCGAGATCAAGTCATTCAACTGGCTCGTGCTGACCTCGCCCAACGGCGCTAGCGGCGTGCTTGCACGCATGAAACACCTCGGCATGGACGGCCGCGACCTGGGCCACGCTCGCATCGCGGCCGTGGGACCCGCCACCGCCGACGTGCTGAACGAAAACTTCCTCCACCCGGACCTGATGCCCGAGACCTTCACGACGCGGGCCCTGGGCAAGGCCCTGGCGGCCCAAGTGAGCAAGGGCCAAAAGGCGATGCTCGCCCGTGCCGACATCGCAACAAACGAGCTGCCGGACATCCTCCGCGGCGCCGGCGCGGAAGTTACCGAGGCCGTCGCCTACCGCACCATCCGCCCGGCCAGGCTGCCGGACGACGCCCTCCGCGCCCTTTCAGCCGGCAAGGTGGACTGGGTCACGTGTACCTCATCGTCGACGGCGGAGAACTTCCTGGCGCTGGTCAAGGGCGCCGGCGTGGACCTCTCGGCCCTGAAGCTTGCCTCCATCGGCCCGGTAACCACCGAAACCATCGCCGCCGCCGGCCTGACGCCGACAGTCGAGGCGAAGAAGCACACCATCCCAGGACTGGTAAGAGCGATCTTGACAGCGCCGCAATAGGACAGATAGGACAGATAGGACAGATAGGACGGATACGACGGACAGGACGAACGGGAGACATCCGTCCCATGTGTCCTATTCGTCCCATCCGTCCCATTCCTCTTACACCTTGACCACTTTGCCCGTCCGGGCCGACTTGTACAGCGCATCCATCAGGTCCGCCAGAAGGATTCCCACGCGCCCGCCGCAGCGAGGCTCCTTTTCCTTGCCGAGTATCACGTCGGCGAAGTTGCGGATGGGAGTGGTCGAGGGAATCTCGAAGCCCCTTGGCACGCTACGGATGTCCCGCTTGTAGCCGCCGCGGGCGATCAGGAAGTTCCCGCCGTGCGGGCTTATCTCCATCCTGCCCTTCTCGCACTGGATCGTCAGGTGACTCTTCCATGAACTGCAATCGCCGCCGCTGGTTATAGTCGCCATCGCCCCGCTGGCGAAGCGGATGCAGGCAACGGCGTTGATATCCACCGCGCAGAGCTTGTTGTCGGTGAAGCACGCGACCTCGACCACCGGCTCGTCGACCAGGAACATCATCGCGTTGAGAACGTGGCTGGTGCTGTCGTAAAGCTGCCCGCCGCCGGAAAGCTTCGGGTCCTGACGCCACTTGCCGACCGTCATGTTCATCCAGCCCTGCGACATTACCCCCGTCACGTGCTGGAGGCTGCCCATCAGGCCATCGCTGCCTGCGGCCAGAAGCTGCTTCGCCCAGGCGAACGTGTCGGTGAACATACCCTGGACGGCCACCTCCAGGTGCTTGCCCATCTTCTTGGCGTGGCGGACGAGCTTGCGGGCCTCGGCGGAATCGGTGACCATCGGCTTTTCCACCTGCACGTGGCACCCGGCCGAGAGTGCGTCGTAGGCGTGCCGGAAGTGCAGCGTGTGTGGCGTGGAGACCAGCACGGCGTCCAGGCCGGCCTCCTTGAGCATGTCGCGATAGTCCAGGTAGATCGGCACCTTTCGCCCGGGGCAGTAGCGCTTGCGCCGGTCTTCCGCATGCTCGGGCACGATGTCGCACAGGGCGGCGATCTGGAACTCCGGAACAGTCTCGTTGATGAGCCTGAGATGGTAGCCGACCCACCCGCCGCAGCCGATGACGCCCAGCCTGATCTTCTTCATTGCATCTTCTCCTGATTTGGAAAAACCGTAAAATGCCGCGTACGCTGTACCCGCCTGGCCCGGCGGCGTCAAGAGCTTCCCGGCCCGGCCCGGCGCGCCGCCGCCGCGCCGATTGATTCCCGTAAACGGATGTCGTAATATATCCCCGTATCCCGGCCGCGGGGCTGTCGCACGCGCAGCCGGGATGCGCTACTGAAGCACCACGCGGAGTTTTGGAAATGGGCATGACGATTACCGAGAAAATCCTGGCCGCTCACGCCGGCCGAGAGACCCTCCAGCCTGGCGAGAATGTCTGGTGCGACATCGACGTGCTGATGACGCACGACATCTGCGGGCCGGGCACGATCGGCATTTTCGAGGAGCAGTTCGGCAAGGACGCGAAGGTCTGGGACCCCGAGAAGGTCGTGATAATCCCGGACCACTACATCTTCACCGCCGACGCCAGGAGCCATCGGAACATCGACCTGCTCCGCGAGTTCGTCCGCAAGCAGGGCATCGGCCACTATTACGACCCGGACTTCATCCCCGCCGGCCTCGTGGGCATGCCCACGGCGTACGCCGACCCGCTCAAGACGGCTTTCGCCGGCGTATGTCACGTGGCGCTGCCCCAGCACGGGCACACCCGCCCGGGCGAGATACTGCTCGGCACGGACAGTCACACGTGCACGGCCGGGGCGTTCGGCGAGTTCGCCACGGGAATCGGCAACACCGACGCGGGCTTCGTCATGGGCACGGGCAAGCTCTGGTTTAAGGTGCCCCAGTCCATGAAGTTCGCCTTCCACGGCGAGATGCCGCCCTACCTGATGGCCAAGGACCTCATCCTGCACGTCATCGGCGAGATAACCACCGACGGCGCGACCTACCGCGCGATGGAGTTCACCGGCGAGGCGGTCTCGGCCTTGAACGTCGAGGAACGCTGCACGATCTGCAACATGGCCATCGAGGCCGGCGGCAAGAACGGCATAATCGCCGCCGACAAGGTCATCACCGATTATGTCCGGGCGCGCACGGACAAGCCATTCAAGACCGTCACGTCCGACCACGACGCCAGGTACTGCAAGGTTTACGAGTTCAACACCGCGAAGCTCGAGCCCACCGTCGCCCAACCGCACTCGCCGGACAACCGGGCCCTGGCCCGCCAGCTCAAGGACGTCCATGTAGACCGGTCGTACATCGGCTCGTGTACGGGCGGCAAGACCACGGACTTCGTTGCGGCCGCAACCGTCCTGGCCGGGAGGAAGGTCGTCATCGAGACGTTCATCGTCCCGGCGACAACCGAGGTAGACCACGACCTCGACCGCCTGAAAGTCGGCGGCAGGACGCTGCGGCGGATATTCCTCGACGCCGGCTGCAAGGTAGGCCCGGCGAGCTGCGCCGCCTGCCTGGGCGGGCCGGAGGAGACCTTCGGCCGGGCCAACACGCCGATCAAGGTCGTCTCGACGACCAACCGCAACTTCCCCGGACGAATGGGCCACAAGGGCGCCGGCGTATTCCTCGCCAGCCCACTGACCGCCGCCGCGTCGGCTGTTACAGGCCACATCACCGACCCGCGAGACGTCATGGACCTGGACAAACCCATTGGAAGAGCCTAAGTCAGACAGGAGCAATAACCGTGAGTGAAGAACTTGCCTACGCACTGATCACGCCGTACAGCCTTTACAAAAGCCGCACCGGAGGGATCGTCGGGCGGCTGCTGGCTTACACGCATCTCGATTTCGTGGCCGTGAGGATGTTCGCATTCTCGGATGCGTTCATCGACAAGTACTCGAAGGTCGTCTGCCCGCCCAACTGCGACCCGGCCATCGCCAAGGCCTGGCGGGACTACCTGGACACCAACTTCCGCGCCTCCAACCGCTGGGGCTACGTGCCGCGGTGCCTGCTGATGCTGTTTCGCGGCGAGAACGCGGTGCGGCACCTCAAGGAGGATGTGATCGGGCAGTTCACCGACCAGCCCGTCGGCGACACGATCCGCGGCACCTACGGCGACTTTCTGCGCGGCCAGGACGGCGCGGTGGATTACTTCGAGCCGGCCGTAATGACCTGCCCGGACGCCAGGCTCAATGACGAGCACCTTCGCCTGTTCGCCGAGTACGCCGACAGCGACGGCGGCGTGCTGACCGGGCGGATTCAGTACGACGCCGAGCCGCAGGTCTCGCTGGTGATGCTCAAGCCCGACAACTTTTACCAGCGGTCGCGCCGGCCCGGCAACATCATCGACGCATTCAGCCTTACCGGCCTGCGGATCGTCGGGGCCAAGCTGTTCAACATGACCGTCGCCCAGGGCGAGGAGTTCTACGGGCCTCTGAAGGACATCTTCGTGTCGAAGCTCAAGTTCCTCGTCACCCGGACCGTGAGGGAAAAGCTCGCCGATGCCTTCGACTTCGAGTTCACCGACGCCGACGCCGAGGTGCTGGCCAGCCACCTCGCGCGGCGCAACGCCATCACCGAGTTCAACAAGATCGTCGAGTACATGACGGGCATCAACCCCAAGGACATGACCGACCCGGAAGAAAAAGCCCACGCCAGCCGGACCAGGTGCCTGGCACTGCTGTACGAAGGCCCCCAGGCAATCGACAGAATCCGCACGGTGCTGGGCTCGACCGACCCGTCCAAGGCCGAGCCGGGCACGGTGAGAAGCGACTTCGGGCGGGATCTCATGCGCAACGGCGCCCACGCGTCCGACTCGCCCGCCAGCGCCACGCGAGAACGCGGGATCGTCGGCCTGCCCGACGATGAGCCAAAACCATGCGACGTCAAGAGGATCATCGACGCGCACCTGGCTCGGCGGTGAAGAAGAAGAAAAAGAAGAAGAAGAGATCTCAACGCAGAGAAC
>CAYOBS010000020.1:0-8016 GCA_964402305.1 uncultured Planctomycetaceae bacterium
TCATCGCCTCATCACGCCAAGACATCCACCATGTACCCTTAGTAGCTTGACCGCATCCGTCGCGTGCCCTCATGGGACAAACGCCGAACACGACAAACCGCCAGGCACTCAGATTCGGTGAACCTGCTTTCCAGTTCAATCTTCCCTATTCACTTTTCAAAGAGCCGTCGCATCCGCATCCAGCCATCCGGCGGCGGGCCCTATCGGCCCATCGCCTAAAAAACCCGCGGAGGCCTTCATGCCCCAGGCGGGAGTTGAGTTCCTTCTTTTACCAGTCTTTCCCAGCCCCGTCAACAATTATAGCGAACTTTTTGGAAAAAATATTCTTATTCCGCTTATTCGCTTCGCAATCCCGTCGCGGCGCCAGCCGAGAGGGCCGGGCAAAAGTTCGCAAAAAACTCGCAAGAGCTTTGCCCAGGCGGGCTTGGGGCATGGAGACGAGCGGAATCGAACCGCCGACCTATTGGTTGCAAACCAATCGCTCTCCCAACTGAGCTACGTCCCCGCATGGTCCGTCAAACGCATCCATTGCGGCACCCGCAACGACTTTGCCCAGTTGCCTGGAAGGTCCGCAACCGTCCATCCGCCCGCTCGACTGTCTCAGAGGTCGTTCCCTCAGAGAATGGGCCTGGTAGGAGTCGAACCTACGACCTCGCCCTTATCAGGGGCGCGCTCTAACCAACTGAGCTACAAGCCCGTTGCCCGCGGCTCGAGATCAGCCCGGCCGGCCCCGGGGGGCGTCGGCCTCGGCAGCCAAGCACCAACTGAACTGCAAGCCCCAAGAAGACAATAAAAAAAATCTTGCCGGCAGGACGCTCCAGCGGCACCTGCCGAACTGCGGCTCTTATCGCTTTTCAAATGTGCCTTTCGGCACGCGTCGCGGCCCCTTGGGGGGCTCGCCTTTTCGCCAAGTGGCGAATTATCAATGTTATCCGTTCGGCGCGGCGAGTCAATAGCTTCTCGACAAACTTTCGGGATTTCTTTATCTCTGCTCAAGCACCATCGAACCGCAGCCGGCCAGATCAACAGCCCCTTCAACAGCCTGCCCGCTCAGAAGATCGGTGAATTTCTCGCCGGCAAGATCGATCCGGCAGCCGCGGCGCTTGAAGTTAAGCAGGAACACGAACTGCCGTTTGCCATCGCCCCTGAGCTGGGCCGTGACGCCCTCAGGCAGATCGGCCTTCATGACACGCTTGAGGCCTAGCTCTTGCATCAGCCGGCCATAAAACGCCGTCAGCATCGCATCCTCGTTGCGGCTGGCGATGTAGTACGCCCTGCCGGAACCGAACCGATTGACCGTCAGTGCCGGCCTGCCCGCGTAAAACTGCTCGCCGTACGTCGCCAGGACCTCCGCCGACTCGGCGTGAAGGAGATCGCAGAAAACCTCCGCCCTGTAGTCGGCCGAGAGGCCCAGCGCGTTGCCCGGCGCGGGCACGACGGTGTTGCGCTCGCCGTCGTGGAGCACATCCATCTCCTCGACCCATAGGCCGAGCAGCTTTCGCAGCGGCCCAGGCCAGCCGCCGGTGAAGACGAGGTCCGTCTCGTTGACGATGCCCGTCCAGTACGTCGTAACGAAAGTCCCGCCGCCCCGGACGAACTTCTCGACGCGCTTGGCAAAGCCAGGCCGGAGCAGGTACGACATCGGCGCGATCACCAGTTTGTAGCCGTCGAGACCGACCGTCTGGTCGATGACGTCCGCGCTCACGCCGGCCGACCAGAACGGCAGGTAGTGCCGCTGGCACGTCTCGAGGTAGTCCTTCCGCTCTTTTCGCGGCCCGGTGCATGCGTCGATGGCCCAGCGGTTCTCCCAGTCGTAGACCACGGCGACCTCCGGCCGAACCGTCGTGCCGATCACATCGTCGAGCTTGGCGAGGATCTCGCCGACCTCCGCCACGTCGCGAAAGACGCGGTTGTTCTCGTGCCCGCAATGATCGACGACCGCGCCGTGGTACTTCTCCATGCAGCCGCGGCTCTTTCGCCACTGGAAATACTGCACGCTGTCCGCCCCGTGCGCGACGGCCTGGAGGCTGGCCAGCCGATGCATGCCGGGACGCTTGAGCTTGGCCACCGGCTGCCAGTTGGTCACGCTGGGCGTGGATTCCATCAGCAGGTGCGGCTTGCCGCCCTTGAGCGCACGGTAGATGTCGTGCGTGAACGACACCCCGGCCGCAAGCTTCCAGTCATCGTCGTCGTCGCGCCATTGCGCGTAGCTATCCCAACTCACGACGTCCTGGTGCGGCGCCCACTGCCAGTAATTCAGGCCGGTGTATGTGCCCATGGCGTTGGTGGTGATCGGCACGGCCGGCGTGATGCGGCGCAGCGGGGCGATCTCGTCGAGCATCAGCGAGAGCATCTGGTCGCTGACGAATCGCCGCCAGTCCAGCAGTTGGCCCTGCATGCACCTTTCGCCGAGCTGGTGCGGGCTTTCGATCTGCGAGAAGTCCGCAAACGTGTGGCCCCAGAAGCTCGTCCACCACGCGGCGTTGAGGGCTGTGATGGAGCCGTAGCGTTTGAGCAGCCAGTCGCGGAAGGCCTGCTGGCAAAGCTCGCAGTGGCACTCGCCGCCGTACTCGTTGGACATGTGCCATAGCAGCAACGCCGGGTGGTCCTTGTATCGCTCGGCCAGCTTCTCGGCGATTGCGGCGGCCTTGCGGCGAAAGATCGGCGAGGTCAGGCAGTAGTTCACGCGATTGCCGTGATGCCGCCGCCGCAGGTCCGCCCCAACCCGCAGCACCTCGGGGTACTTGGCCGACATCCAGGCCGGATGGGATGCACTTGGCGTCGCAAGCACGGCGTAGGCGCCATTGGCGGCCAGCATGTCCATCACCTCGTCGAGCCAGCCGAACTCGTATCGCCCGTCATCGACCTCGATGTGCGCCCAGGAGAATATGCCGACGCTCATGGCGTTGCAGCCGGCGAGCTTCATCAGCCGCATGTCTTCCAGCCAAGTCTCGTGGTCCCACTGGTCGGGGTTGTAGTCGCCGCCGTGAAGGAAATGCGGACACTTGGGATTGACGGGCGGATAGCGGTCGGGCATAGCGGGTGCTCCTTTCGGAAATGCTCAATGTTCAATGCTCAATGTTCAACGCAAAGGCCGAATGGTAAATGCCAAATGCCAAATGTTCAATGCTGAATGCTGAATATGCAATATTCGGTTGAAATGCACCGAATGAGCGAAGCCTTTGGAGTGCGGCGTCAGCCCCGAAGGGGCGCCGTCGCCGCTTTGGATCTAACCGGGGCCAATTGCCTGTCCACCGTTCTATCCAAAGCGGTGTCGCCGTCCCGCTTCGCTTAAGCTGCGCAGGCCTCTGCCACCGCACTCCATATTTGTCGCCGCCTGCCTGCCCCCTACGGAGTCAGAGTTCAGCCGGCTCCAAATGTGTCTTCTACCCATCTGGGGCTCGCTGCCACGCTCCACGATTACTCGTCCAAGTCAACATCGAAATCGTCGTAGACGTTTACGCGGTCAATGGGAAATTCGTAAATGGTCTTCACCTGCGCCGGGGTGGCTTCCCGCTCGAACCACGAGGCCGAGCACCATGGATACTGGTTCGCCACTGGCACAAGGCCATGCTTCACGGGATTGAGGTGAACGTAGCTCAGGCGGGCGAAGTAGGATTTCTCGTAGGTAAGCTGCGTTTCCCAGAAGTTGTGCCAGACCTTGTGCCCTGGTTTCGCATCCGAGTTGTTGACCCACTTGGCAGTCTTCTCATGGAGCAGACCAAGCATCTGCGCGAGACTGGCCGCCCCTTGTTCATGGGCCGGCGAGTGCCCGACGAAATGATAGTGGTTCGAGAAAACGGTCCAGGCCTCCAGCGACCAGCCGAAATCGCGAGCGACGGTCAGCAGGCCGCGATGCAGCACCGACAGGCGATCCCGCGCGCGGAAATAATGAGCTTTCAGGTACATCCCGGCCGTCACGAAATATGTGCCTGACGCCGCGAGCAGGTGTGTCGGCGCGTGCGGCCAGGGGATCTTCCGTTCGACGGGACTGCAGCCAGGATTGGGACTGGGGCTGAGATTCGGATTGGGGTTGGGATTGGGATCGGCAGGTTGAGAAGATTGCCTTTCACTGGTCATGGTGGCGTCAGCTTATGCTCGGCAGCTCTGCTCTGCAATCGGTTCAACTGTTCACGGTCGAACAAAAGCGGGGTCAGTGGCTTGCCCTTTGGAGTGCGGCGGCAGAGCCCCGATACATCGGGGCGCTCCCGGCGCGCCGGGACCGCTTTGGATCGCGCCTGTGCGCAACATCTTGCACGGTCCCAGCGAAAGCGGTGTCGCCGTCCCTTCGGGACTCTGCCACCGCACCTGCCTTCCGGCAGGCAGGCTCCAAAGGCTTCGCCCTATCGCACCGCGCGGCTCACCGCCGCTTCTTTTTCTTTTTTTCGCGGTCTTTTTTGGTCAGGCGTTTGGAGCGCTGCTTGACCTTGAACTTGGGGGTCATGCCCATCATGCCGGCCTGGCCAACCTGCTGTGCGAACTTCATCCGGTCTCGCGTGCCCATGTTGGACATCTGCTTCATCATGCCGGCGGCCATGGTGAACTGCTTGACTAGCCCGGAGACGTCCTGGGGGTCGGTGCCGCTGCCGCGCGCGATCCGCCGGCGGCGCGAGGCCTCGATCACGTCGGGTGTCTCGCGCTCCTTGGGCGTCATGGACAGGATGATCGCCTCCATGCCCTTTAGCTCATCGCCCTGGACCATGCCGGCCATATCGGCCCCGCCCATCCCCAGCATCTTGAGGATTTCCTTCAGCGGGCCCATCTTCTTCATCTGCCGCATCTGGGCGAGGAAGTCGTCGAGCGTGAAGCGGCCCTTGGCCATCTTCTCCTGCATCTTGGCCGCCTGCTCGGCGTCGAACTGCTGCTGGGCCTTCTCGACCAGCGAGACCACGTCGCCCATGCCCAGGATTCGCCCGGCCATGCGGTCGGCGTGGAACTCCTCGAGGTCGTCGAGCTTCTCGCCGACGCCGATGAACTTCACCGGCTTGCCCGTGACGGCCTTGATGCTCAGGGCCGCGCCGCCGCGGGCGTCGGAGTCGAACTTCGTGAGGATCACGCCGTCGAGCTCCAGCCGCTCGTTGAACTCCCGCGCGGAGGTTACGGCGTCCTGGCCGGTCATGGAGTCGCAGACGAGGTAAATCTGGTGCGGGCTGACTGCCTTGGCGATGTCCTGGGCCTGCTTCATCATCTCTTCGTCGATGTGAAGCCGCCCGGCCGTGTCGACGATGACCACGTCGCGGTCGTTCTGTTGTGCCCACGTTACGGCCTGGCGGGCGACGCGGACGGGGTTCTTCTCGCCTTCCATGCGGAAGACCGGCACGCCGGCCTGCTCGCCGACGATGGTGAGTTGCTCGACGGCGGCGGGCCTTTGCAGGTCGCAGGCGACGAGCATCGGCCTGCGGCCCTGCGCGAGTATCCGCTTGGCGAGCTTGGCGCAGGTGGTGGTCTTGCCGGAGCCTTGAAGGCCCGCCATCATGATGATCGTCGGCGGCGGGCTTACGTAGTAGATCCGCGAATCGACGGGACCCATAAGGGCCGCCAGTTCGTCGTGGACGATCTTGACCATCATCTGCCCGGGGTGAAGGCTCTTTATAACCTCCTGCCCCATGGCCTTTTGCACGATGTCGTCGCAGAACTTCTGAACGACCTTGTAGTGGACGTCCGCCTCCAGCAGGGCCGTGCGAACGTCGACCATCGCGTCGCGCACGTTCTGCTCGGTGATCCGCCCCCGCCCGGACATCTTGCGGAACATGTCGGTGAACTTGTCAGTCAGCGATTCAAACATAGGCCCCAAAGTCTATCAGACCCGCCGGGCGGGCGGAAGAGGGAACCTCCCGCAGAGCGGGAGGTAATGCCAAGAATGCCAGGAAGGAATGCCAGGAATGCCAGGAACTGAATGACGAATACCAAATGACTAATGCTGGGTGCCGCGGTTTGCGGAATCCCGTCTTGGATGGAGCAACCACGTCTTGTGTCCCGGTCCCTCCCCGGGCTCGGAGGCAGGCGGTATCAAACTGTAATACGTGGTTACTGCGCCCCCAAGGGGCTCCGCAAACCACGGCACCCGGCATTCCTCCCTGGCATTTCTGGCATTCTTCATTCCTGGCATTCATGGCATTTTCATTCCTGGCATTGAGCATTCTGTCGCCACCTTGGTGGCGCCAGACGGGTTTCAGGTTATCATGGGCAACAGCCCATGTTGGTCGTTGGACTCGATTTGCCTGAAGGAGTGCTAGCTGGATGACAACAAGAACGATCCGGTCAATAGTTGCCGGCGCGGGACTGCTGGCAGGCCTGGCCTGCGCAAGCCCCGCCGACGATGCCGCCAAGAACGCGCCGACCACGAAGAACGCACCAGCCAAGAAGGCTCCCAAGCCTCCCCGGCCGCCGAAGGCGGAAGGACCGACATTCCTGGATCCCAACGAAGCCGGGCCGGACTACGCCGTGCAGGGCGAGTACACGGGCTCGGCCGGGAATGGCAAAATCGGTGTGCAGGTCGTCGCGATGGGCAAGGGCCAGTTCTCGGCCGTGATCTACCAGGGCGGCCTGCCCGGCGACGGATACACCCGCGACAAGAAGAAGGTGTCCATCCAGGGCGCCACTAAGGACGGCAAGACGGTCTTCGAGGGCGGGTCGGGCAAGTACGGTGCGGTCATCGAGAGCGGCAAGCTCACCGGCCAGACCGACACGGGCGAGAAGATCGCCGCCAAGCGAATCGTCCGGGTAAGCCCCACGCTTGGCGCCAAGCCGCCCGCCGGGGCGATCGTGCTGTTTAACGGCAGCAACACCGACGCGTGGACCAACGCCAGCGTCGACAAGCGCGGGCTGATCGAGATAGACGCCGAGACCAAGGCGGACCTGCCGGACGGCACGCTGCACGTGGAGTTCCTCCTGCCGTTCAAGCCGGAGACTCACGGGCAGGACCGCGGCAACAGCGGGATATACCTCCAGCGGCGTTACGAGATACAGGTTCTGGACTCGTTCGGGCTGGAGGGCAAGACCGGCGAGTGCGGCGCGCTGTACATGAAGGTCGCGCCGCTGGTGAACATGTGCTACCCGCCCCTGACGTGGCAGACGTACGACATCGAGTTCGAGGCCGCAAAGTGGCAGGACGGCAAGAAGGTCAAGGACATGTCGTTGACGGTGCGTCAAAACGGCGTGGTGGTGCAGGATGGCCTGCATCTCAAGAGCCAGACCGGCGCCGGCAGGAAGGAAAGCCCCGAGGGCGGCCCGCTGTGGCTTCAAGGCCACAAGAACCCGGTCTTCTTCCGGAATATCTGGATCGTCCCGAAGAAGTGAAGTCTTGCTCGCGTGCGTATCGTACGTTTCCGACGGTTCGCAAGCGCGGGCGGGAGCGAGACTGAAAGGATCGCCCCGCACTTGCGCGCGGCGAATCAGCTTCACCCGGCTGGGCGATCCCGCGCGATGTCGGATGCTCGCTGCCCGCTTCGCGCGGCGCCTGCCGGGAATGGCCGTCATCGTCATACATCGGTTTGGCGGGGGGAACTCCAGGGCGGCACATCCGTCTAACGTAGTGTGGAAGTTTTGGATTTTCCGGCCCGGCGGCGAGAAACTGCGGCAAATTGCGCCGTAGAATGTCGATAGAGACAAAGCGCACAGCAGAGCGCCCGGCCGGGTGCGAGGTAATGTGATGCAAGGGCAAGGCGACATTTCGGTGGAACTCTCGGCCTACCTCGACGGGCAGTTGACGCCTGAGGCGGCCAGGTGGGTGGACCGCGCCGCCGCCGAGAGTCCCGACGTCGCCAGGCGCCTGCACGACCTGCGGCGCATACGGACGATACTGCGAGCGATCCAGCCGGTCAGCCCTGGGCCGGACTTCGTCGCCAGGGTGCTGGCCGAGGCCCGGCGGCGCGGGCTCATGCGCCGCGTCGTCCGCGAGCGAATGCTGCGGGGAGTCATCCGCCTGGCGTCGGCGGCCGCGGCAGTGCTGCTCGTGGCGTTCGTCGCGGGCGTGGCGGTTCAGGGCTTCATGCACCAGTCCGGGCCGTCCCAGCC
>CAYOBS010000020.1:8116-20806 GCA_964402305.1 uncultured Planctomycetaceae bacterium
CCAGGCCGCGCCGGCTCTGGCTGTGGCGCCAAGACCCGGCAGTGTGGAGACATCCCCCGGCGGCGGCACCCCCGGCGGCGGCATGAAGGGCGGCAAGAGCGAGGAATTACCGGCCAGGGGCAGCGGCAGCGCCGCGCCGGCGGTAACGGCGGGCGCGACTTTTCGCAAGGGCGATGTCGAACGCCTGGCAGCGCTCGGCGGCAGGGTCCGCACACTGAACCTGGCCGTGACGGATCTCGGCGCCGGGGCCAAGGAAGTAGCCGCGGTCCTGGCCGACGCGGGCATAACCAGGTTCTCGGCCGGCGGCAAGCAGCTTGACCCTGCCGACCAGCCTGATGCCCCGCGGCCCGCGCCCAAACCGACGATGGCGCAGTCAAAGCTCGGCGCTGAGGAGTTGACGGGATTCTCCACCATGCCCGGCGAAAGCGACGAGTTGCGGTTCCTCGTCATGGCGCCGCCGGACCGCATCGATGCCGTCACCAGGAGGCTGGACAGCCTCCGCCAGAGAGAAAACCCCGAAGAGTCGTCGAACGGGCTTTGCATAGCCGACGTGTCCCGCCCGGCCGCGGCGATGCCGAAGGCTGCCTCGACTCAACCGGCCGGCCTGCCCGCCGCCAACGCGGCGGCTGCCTCGCCGGCCGAGCCGTACCACGCGGCCAATCTCCAACGCCTGCCCAACGCCTCGCAGCTCGAGGCCCGCCAAAGCCAGGCCACAACCGCCCCGGCTTGCCAGGCAGCCGGCGCGCCTGGGCTGCCGGCGCCCGGGCCCCGAAACGAGGCGATCATCATCACCGTCCGCCTCCGCCGCGCCGACACCAACGGCCCCGACCCGATGCGCAACTTGAAACAACGATGAGTCCGGCCCGCTCGCCCGCGCCGGTGCGGCTGGAGCGGTTTAACTTTGCCTGATGACACGTCGCCGCTTCGCTTTGCGGCGAAAATGGCTCATCTGCGGCGTTGGGCCTCCTCGACAACCCGTTATGGGGGTGCCTTCGTCGGCCCGCCTTGCATCTGAGCCATTTTGGCCGCAACGCCGTGTCGTCATTCAAACTTAAACCGCTCTACTTCTCCGCGTCGATCAATCGGCGCAGGCGGATGTTCCGCAGCGCGCCGTGCGTCTTCCACGTGGCCAGGCCGAGCGGAACGCTTTCCTCGACCTCCCAGCGGATGGAGAACTTCCGGCCCTCGCGCTCGACGTTGACAATCTCCTTGTCGTCCAGAAAACACTGCACGCGAGCCTTCGTGACCTTGACGCGGACGTCGTACCATTGGTCATTCTTGAACGGAATGGTCGTGGTCGTGGCGTTCTCCGACGCGTCGTATCTGTCGATGCACGACAGGCCCACCAGCTCCCCGCCCCATCCGCCGAGAATGAGCGTTACGGGTTCCGTGCCGACCGGGAACGTCAGCCCGCAGAAAAAGTCGCCGCCCTCGACGCGCCGGGCCTCCAGCGAAAGCTCGTAGTCCTCTCGCATGATCGGACCCGTCCACGTGGCGCCCGTGCAGCCGTCGCCGATGCCGACGTGCATTTGGCCATCCTGCACCCACACCTTGCCGTCGGCGCCGAACTTGGGCACCTTCCAGCCGGCCAGGCTCTTGCCGTCGAACAGCGAGACGAACTTGCCTTCCGGGAACACCATCGCCGGCGCCGATGCCGGCTGCGACGCCAACTGCACAACGCCGCCCTTGGCCGCCGCCGCGCCGGGGGCATTGGCGTCCATCGCGACCGGCGCGCCGCTGCCGGTTGTCCCCGCGCATCCCACAACCAACATCGCCAGGCAAAGCCCACCCGCGCACAGGCCGCAAAGAACGCCGCCGAAAAGGTTGGACAACAGCCTATCGATCATGATCGTCTCCTTCGTTTGACAGCCCTGCCGGTGAACACCACTGGGCAGCGAACATAATGCACTCCACCCCGCCAACTTGCCAGTTGATTCGCTGGAACTGTGTCGGTAAGCTTCCGGGGTATGGTTACGACCAATGGGACGCCTCCCGCGCCGGAAAATGACCGTCAGGACAACTTGGAACGGCTCTGCCGCGAAATTCAGGGCATGCATGGCGGCCTGTTGAGCCCCGCGGATTCCCCCAGGAATAAGCTCTGCCGACGCCTGGCCGACCGCATGCCTTTGGCCCACGCAACAGGCGCCGATACCTTCGCCAAGATCTGTCAATCCGGCGCCCTACTTTCCCTGACGAGGTTGGACGCCATCGCGCCTCTGGACTGGTCGCGCCACCCAGTAGAGACGCAACTGGAGACCCGAGACTGCGTGTTCCTTTTCGCGGGGCCGTTCCGTTATCCGGCCACTTCCTGCGGATTCCTTTTCCGGCCGGACCTTGCGGAGGCCCGTAAAGCCGACGGGGCGGCCAGTCCGTTCGACTCCGGCGGCCTGGTAAACCACCATCGCCCCCCAGGCGGTGAGCCGCCCCTGGACTTCCTGAGGCGGCATGAAATGCCGATCCCCCAATACCGGCAATACCATTTGCTTGTGCTCGATGTGCTCTTTGACGACCCTTGGCACTACGTCGATGGGGTGAATCCCATCCGCCAGGGACCGGTGCAGCTCGCGGCCGCCCAGAGCGACGCCCGCCGATGGACCTTCGAGGTCCGCCTGATGGACGAACTGCCCCTCCGGTCCCATCTCCAGGCCGTGTTTAGCCCATTATTCGCCAGCGAGTCTGACTCCGTCCCGGAAACACTCTATAGGTACCGTACCGAGGGTGTCGATATAATCGAATACCCTGGTCTACGAGGATCAGACGAGTTCAACTTCGAGTTGATGAAGAGGAAGTGCGAAGCGTACATCCGGAGCATCCTGTAACTATGAAATTGGATGGTTTGAACATCATTGGGTACGCCGAGTCACTGGGCTCCAGGCTCGTGCCGCACATCGTGCCGCCCATCTACCAGCTTCCGGATGATCCGGAAAAACTGCTCTTTCCGCCCTTTCGCCTGGCCGGGGCCGAGGTTGTCGACGGCAGTATCGGCACTCAGGCACAGATGGATCAGTTCGTCAGCGAGGGCCGATGCACGCGGATCGACCAGAACATCCCTGCCCGGCCGAACCACGAGCTTTGGATCGACCAGAAGATGCAGCCACACTACGAGCCATTCGATACGGCCGAGAAAACGCTGCGGCAAATAGCCGAGAGCGAGGCTGAGCGGGGGAGGCTGCTGTTTGTGCAAGGCGACTTTGAGCAGGCCGAGAAAGCGGCAAATACGGCTTTGGTGGCCGACGATCGTCTGGTAGACCCGCTAGTCATCAAGGTGGCCATAGCCCGCCGGCAAGGCAAGACCGCCAAAGCGGAAAGTCTCAGGCGAACGGCTATGGTCATCTCCACGGCAGGTACATTCAATACACTGCTCGAAGACCTGCTGAACAAACTAGGCCCAAAACCGGCAGCAGAACGCAAGTGCAGGTTCTCCGGCCTGGCGGCCTGGCGACCGACGGCGGCGAAGCTGCCGGAAAGCATAGCCGCATGATGACCTTTCCCTATATTGTCACGTTCTACAGCTTCAAGGGCGGCGTGGGGCGCAGTCTGGCCTTGATCAACGTCGCCTTCGGCTTGGTCAAGCGCGGCCGAAACGTGCTGGTCGTTGACATGGACCTGGAGGCCCCGGGCATCAGCAGCTTCCTGGCGCGCAACAAGGAGTTGGCCAAGCCGTTCGGAAAGGACGCCATCGACCTGGTCGGCATGGCTATCAAGCACGCTCGCGAGCATCCCGACGCCACCACCTACGACTCCTTTTTCCCCGAAGTTGGCGGATTGGAATACGCCGTGCCCATCGCCAAGAAGAAACTCGACCATCCCTCTATCCAACCCCGCCTGGGGCTCCAGGGAAGGCTGGACGTCATCGGCGTGCGGCTGGATGACACCTTCATTGAAAGGCTGACGGGGCTGGAACTGGGCAGGAGGACGAATACCGAACTCCACCTGACGGCCAACGCCTTGCGGGCATACTTCAAGACGCGGCGCATCGCCGTGCCGCCCCTGCCCGGCGCCGACGACATCCCCGGCGCCAAGAACAAGCCTGTTCCCTACGACTACGTCCTGGTTGACTCGCGCACGGGCGTCACGGACGCCGGCGGATTGTGCATAGGCCCGCTTTCGGACCGCCTGGTGGTGCTGACCGGCCTGAACGACCAAAACGTGATAGGCACGCGCAATTTCCTGAAATACATCGGCCTGGAACTCCGGGAGTGGTTTACCGAGAAGGGCGACAAGCCCTGGGACAGCGCCCACAAGCCCCCCCGTGACGATGCCGCCAGCCCGCGCGGGCTCGGCCCCAAGCCCACGCTCATCGTCGCCAGCCCGGTGCCGGCCGAAGAGATTAAGCTTCGCCAACGGCGGTTCAAGGCCATCGAAAAAGAGATCGGCCCCATTGAAACCTGGATTCCCTACCATCCGCTATTGGGACTCTTTGAGACGTTTTTCGTGCGGGATTACCCGGATGAACAGATTTCCTACCGATACGACAAGCTCACCGATCTTATCCTTGCGGGCGCGATGGATCATCCCATGCAGCTACATCGCCGGTGGTTGGATTCCAAGGATCGCCCCGCGGAATTGCCGGTCCTCCTGCGATTGGCCGTCGCGGATGACAAACTGGGCGAGGGCGTGCTTAAAGACTTCGCTGAGGCACATGACGGCAAGGTTTCGGTAAGCGACCTTAATCGCCTCTACGCGACATTGACGCTACCCCGGGCAACAGAGCGAGGCAACAGTCTCAACAACTGGGGGACCGCGATTGCCCGCCAAGCCTGGGCCAAGCAGGGAGAGCAGGCGGATCGGCTCTTTGAACAAGCCTATGAGAAATTCCAGGCGGCCCTGAAGATCAAGCCCGACGATCATGTGGCCTTCAACAACTGGGGGGCCGCACTTTCCGACCAAGCCAAGACCAAGCAGGGCAAGCAGGCGGATCGGCTCTTTGAGCAAGCATATGAGAAATGCCAGGCGGCCCTGAAGATCGAGCCCGATGATCATGTGGCCTTCAGCAACTGGGGGGCCGCACTTATCCTCCAAGCCCGGACCAGGCAGGGCGACCAGCGGATGGAACTCCTGCGGGAGGCGCATGCGCACCTCATGGAAGGCGAGCGAGTCAAAGAGGGCAGTTGCGCGTTCAACCTGGCATGTGCCGCCGCCCTGATGGGGCAGGTGGATGATTGTCGGCGTTGGCTCCTGATCGCACTGAAGCACGGCAAACTGACGGCAAAGCTCATGGAAGACAGCGACTTCGACTCGGTCCGCGACTTGCCTTGGTTCCAGGAAGTCCTCGCGGCCCTGGCCTAAGCATAGCTGTGTTTGCCGGACAGCAGGAAGTTGACGACGATCCAGTTGAAGAGCATCACGGCCGTGCCGAGGATGCAGATCAGCGCCGTGACCAGGCCGCGCCATCGCGGCGGCGTAAGGAAGCGGACGTGCAGCATGACCACGTACACCAGGGCCGTGATGAGCGCCCAGGTTTCCTTGGGGTCCCAGCCCCACCACCGGCCCCAGGCGAAGTCGCCCCAGTAGGCACCCAGGATCGTCCCGGCCACCACCGACCATGCCGCGATCTGGGCGACGATCAGGTTGCTGCGGTCGATGATCGCCAGCGTTGACATCTGCCCGGCCGGCCGAAGGTCCGCCGGGCTGCTGGGCCGCTCGGCCCGCTGGAACATGGCCACGACCAAGTACGCAATGGAGATCACGAACGTCATGCCGACCAGCGCGTGGCCGATGATTATCACGCTGACATGCACACCCATCACCGGCGAGGACAGGATGCCGCGCTGGGCGTGGATGCCGCCGGACATCTGCTCCGGGAATACGAGCTGGGCAACCCAGCAGGCCGTGGCATAAAACGCCGCCGCCAGCACGAAGAAGTTCCGCCGGTAAAGCCGCTCGAGCATCAGGGCGATGATAGCGCCAAGCAAGGCCGAGCCGGTAACCGCCTCGAACTGGTTCATCAGCGGCGGCAAATACCAGGCTCGCCCGCTGAGGATCCACCGGATGATGAAGCCCGCGAGCATGACCATCGTACACAGCGAGAAGACGCCCAGGCCGCCCTTGCGCGCCCAGGCGGCGCCGGACGCGGCGGCGATGATGAACAGCACCAGCGAGATGGCATAGCCGCCCCAGACGAAGGTGAACTGCCGCGTGCGGCCGTAGAGCCTCTCCAGCGAGCGGACGGCCGCGGATGGATAGCCGCCCGGCCCGGCGGCGTGAGGCAGCAACACCTCCAGGCGCGCGATGGCCTGGTTCACGGCCTGGGCGTCGCGGGCGAGCCAGGCCCGGCGAAGGGTCCGCCACTGCTTGGCCGGGGCGTCTTCGTCGGCAGGCGCGGGTCCGCCGCGGCGGATCGCGGGCGCCGAGGCGGGCGCAGATGTCGATGCCGGTGCAGATGTCGATGCCGGCGCGGGCGCCGAGGCCAGTGCGTGGAAGACTTCCTCGGCCGGCGTCCATTCGCCGCCGGGCGCGGGGGCGAGGCGCATCACGCCCTCGGCCAGGAAGCTCGAGTAGCGGGCGCTGAGCCGGTCTATGGCCAGGCGGAACTCCTTGCGTTCCGACAGCCCGGCCAGCGAGTCGCGAAGGCTGCCCATGCCGGCGGCGCGGGCGTAGTCGTTCCTATCGGCCCGGCCTGTGCGAAACAGCAGCATCCACGCCTCATCGTCCAGCAGCAGCACCGGGGCGATTCGGTGCGTGCGGTTGAACTGCCCGCGGAGCGAGGCCGGGATGTGCCCGGCCAGGTACGCCCGCATGTTCCTCTCGCGGATGTAGATCACCGGCTTGTCCACATAGTCGCCTGAGCGGAAATACAGTTCCAGGTACGCCGCGGCAGCGGGGATTCCATCGACGCCGTCGTCGCCGTAGGACTGGTCGAGCTGCTCGGCGGCGAGGGTCTCGAAGATGGCGATTCGCCCCGGCATCTGCACGCCGAGTGAGCCCAGGGCCCAAGAGTCCACCTTCGTCAGAAAGGCGACGGTGCCGGCGTCGAACACGTCGCCGCCCGGCGCCGCGGACGCCGCGGACGCCGCGGACGCGATGGCGCCGCCGCCGGGTGCGGCCAGTGCCAGCAGGCATGACAGGATCGCGGCGCGGCGCGGCATCATTCGGCCCTCCGGCGCCGCAGCAGCAGCGGCTTGACGTAGAAGGCGTAGGGCATGCCAAGGCATATGAGTATGCACCCCAGCCAGATCACGGGCAGGCCCGGGCGGGAGGCCGCGCCGAAGATGATCTGCGTCGGTTGATCCGCACCGGGCGGCGCCCACGAGCCCTGGCTGAATTGGAACCCGCCGATGGTCACGGGGTTGTTGAGGCTCAGCGTCTCGCTCGTCCGCCGGGCGCCGGCGACGATGCTCACCTGGCAGATGTAGTCCTTCGGAATGCCCGAGGCGGGGTAAGTCTCGTACGTCGCCGACTTGACCTGGAGCGTCGCCGGCAGCTTGACCCGCGGGCGGCTGAAGTTCAGCCAGATCGCGCGGTTGCCGGGCAGGTCCATCATCTGAGGCGGGGCGAACTCCTCGTAGGCGATGAACGGCACGAGCATCTCGCGCCGCCAGTTGCCGACCTTGACTTCAAGCTGCACCACCGGCCCGGCGGCCGGCTCGTGCTCGCCCGGCCCCGCAAGGCCGGCGTGGGCCTGGTTGTCAGGCGGCGCCAGCTCGTAGACTTCCGCGGCGTGCTCGAGCAGCGCCCGCATAGCGATGCTGACCTTCCGCCCGCCCAGGGGCGCTTCGAGGGCCTTGCCGACTTCCAGCCGGCCATGCCATCGCGAGCCGTCGGGGTGGACGACCACCAGCGTCGGGTCGATCTGGCCGCCCGTAACCACCAGGGCCAGGTCGTACGGCATGCCGGGGGCCTGGTTGGCGTCGGTGGGCGTGATGAGCCTTGCCAGACCCTGGGGCGTCGTGCCGGGGCGGTACGTCAGGAAATATTCCCGCCCGCCGACGTGTTGATGCCTCGACAGCGACGGCGAGAGCAGGACGACGCCGGTCTGGCCATCGTCGGCAACCGCCAGCTCGACGGCGGGGATATTGTTCGGCGAGACATCCGCCCATTGCGAGGTCACGCGGGCCTCCGGCAGGAATCGCACCGCGCGGATAGCCACGCCCTCGGGCGCGGGGCGCACGGCAACGTCAATGTCCACCGGCGCTCCGTGCGGGATCAGGCCCGCAAGCGGCTGCTGGATTGGCTCGGCGTTGGGGTCGGCGGCGTCGCTGACGTAGACGGCGAAGCTGCGGTCGAGGTACACGTAGGCAACCGGCGTCCAGCCCGCGCCGTCGCCGTGGCGGATGGTGACGCTGTCGCCGGACTCACTTGCCAGGGCGTACCAACCGGCGCCGATGCCCAGCACGACCAGGCCGAGATGGCTGCACCAGGCGCCGGCGTTGCGGAGGTTCAGCGGCACGGCGACGATCGTCGCCACTATCAATGCCGCGAAGAATACCGCGATCATCGCCGGCAGCAGCGGGTAGCGGAACAGTTCCCTCTGGACGGGGTCCTCGGGCGCAAAGAGCGCCACGCCCAGCAGGTCGGCCAGCCACAGTGGCGCGGCCGAGGCGAGCATGAGGTACAGCACGATCGCCGCGGCGGAGCCCATGCCCGTCCAACTGCTGAGAGACCGCAGCGAGCGGCGCCGGGAGGTGGGATTGTTGGGCGTGTCGTTCATGCTTGTCGGCGCGGTGGCGGCAACGAAAGGCCCTGACGCTTTGAATGCGTCAGGGCCCGCTCAGAAACTCGAAATTCGAAGCACGAAACCTGCCTTCCGGTCAGGCAGGTCCGAAACAAATCCAAAACACCAAATCCGAAACAAGGACCAAAACAGCAACTACCGACGCCCCGGCCTTCGGCGTTTGGGGCATTTGAATTTTGAATTTGTCTGTTTGTTTAGGATTTCGAGATTCGGGATTCGGATTTACCCTTGGGGCATCACTCGCCGCCGGGCTCGCCGGCAGGCGGGGCGGCAGGCTCGCCGCCGGTTGCGCCGCCGGCGGTCAGGAAGCGGTCCGGCGGGACGATCCATATCTCGACGCGGCGGTTGGCGACGTTGCCCTTGTTGCCCGGCGCGTTGGCGGCAATCGGGTGGTACTCGCCGAAGCCCATCACGCCGATCCGCTTGGGCTCCATCCCGGCTCGCGTCATGACCTTCTCGACGGCGACGGCGCGGTGGACGGAAAGGTACCAGTTGTCGGGATGCTGCTGGAACGTCTCGTGCTTCTTGATCGGAATGTCGTCGGTATGCCCGGCGATGTAGATGTTGAACTTGGCCGCATCGGGGCCGTTGAGAATCTGCACGAACTGCCGCAGCGCATCGCCGCTGGCGGTCTTGATGTCGACGCTGCCAGGCTCGAACGTCAGGTCGCTCTTGAGCTTGACCATGCCGTACTCGGGCAGGTACTCAAACTCGGTGTGGTTCTTGGCGAACTCGCGCAGGGCCTTGTCCAGCGCGGCCGGCAGGACGATGTTTCCCATCGGCTGGGGCGCCCCGCCCAAAGCAGCGGCCTTCTGGTACTTGTCGTAGAGATCCTTGAAGTCCTTGCCGAGCTTGTCGTGCGCGACCTGGAGCTGCGCCAGTTGCGAATCGCGAGCGGCGATCGCCGCGTCGCGGTTCTTTATCGCATCCTGGAGGTTCTGGTTCTCCAGGCGAACGTCGCGCAGGGCGTTCTGGGAGTTTACCAGTTGCTCGTTAGCGCGTCTGGACGCGGCCAGGGCCTCCTTGTACTGGGCGTCGGAAACGCATCCGGTCGCCACCATCAAAGAGCCTACCACCGACAGCATCAGGGGCATTGCCAAGTAGCTTCTCATTTGGATCATCCTTTGATTATCGTTGCCCCGTCCCAGAACGAGGGCAGAATGTATATGTCCATATCGGCCGGCGGCCGATTGTTCAAGCGAGCATCACGCGCCCGTCTGCTTGAGGGCCTGCGCCTGGGCGGTGGAGGCCTTTCCAGCCAGCCAGCCCAGCACCGCGCCGACGGCGACGATCAGCACGGAGACGGCCAGCACGATGAAGATGTTGGCCTTGATCGAGGCCAGGTAGCCCGGCGGGGTCGAACTGAAGCTGCTCATGGCCGCGACGCCCAGCAGGACCCCGACGACGGTAGCCCCGACGAGGATTCCTCCGTAGAGGCCCGAACTGCTGTCGATCTCCTCGACGTACGTGGGCATTACCATGACCGACTCGACGGCGACCGGGCCGGCCATGCTTCCAGAGGCGCCGACGACGACCTGCGCACCAGGAGCGGACCCCGCGCCCTCGATGTCGATGTTGTCAAGCACCTCGGCGCCGAGGCTGGTGTCGTCGCTCTCGCGGGTCAGGTCAAGCAGGCCCGAGCCGCTGCCGACGCCCTCGAGGTTGATCTGGTCCTCGATGCTCGATGTGATCTGCGTCTTGGCCATCGGGTCGGCCGAGCCGATCTCCAGATCCTCGGCATCGAAGATGCTGATGCCCTCGGAACTGATCACCGAGTCTTCCTTGGGCTTTACTTCGTGGACCTCGGCCTCCGAGAGGCTGACGGCGTCGCCCTCGCCCGACAGCGGAACTTCCCCGCCGCCGGCCAACTCGTCAACCTGGTCGACGCGGAACATCTTCTTCATGCCGTCCGGGAAGATCCGCAGCTTGCCATCGCGAACGTGCGTGGACAGCTCGGCCTGGCTTATGCCCAACCGGTGGGCTGCTTCCTCTTCCGTGTAGTACATCTTCTTGCCCATCGTGCCAACTCCTGGCGCCCTGCGGCGCCTGCTGGGTCCTAGGGGACTTTTCAGATTTCAGATTTCAGATTTCACATTTCACATTTCAGATTTCAGATTTCAGATTTCACTTGGTGTCGCCCACCAGCCGCTGCTGCTGCTGAACGAGTTTCTTTATCTCAAGCGGCGACGGCTCGGTATTGTACTCGTCGAGCTGCATGTCGAAACCGTAGCCGCGAACAGCCATCAGCCGAAGCGTGCGCTTGGTCGGCTGGTACTGATACACCGCCATGGTACCGCGCTTGGTGTCCAGAAGATACACCCCGTAGGCATCGGCGGCAAGCTGGGCCGAAACAACAATCACGTCGCCGCCGCCCGACGAGGCCGTCGACGGCTCGCCGCGGGCGGCGGGCACGCCCCGGCCAACCTCGATCAGAAGGCACGTGGCGATCACACTCAGCAGTATGACGACCAACCATTTGCCCGCCCCAACGGGGCGCGACTCCGGCCTTGTGCGCACTGTATCCATAATCTTCCATTACGCGGGACGATATACGCCCGAGCGTCCAGCGCGATGCAATTATAGATTCCGCATCCGCCCATGCAAGCGTTTTTTCCCGCAGCAATTTCCCCCGGGTGCCGCCACGAGCCGCAACTTCCGCCGGGCGGTGCAAACGCTTACCGCGGCCCTGGGCCAGAAGGAGAGCGGAGCCGGGGCATGGGCGTCCCGCCCATGAGCCTGCCTGCCGGTCAGGCGGGTCGCAGGGCCGTCCCGGCCCTGTCATTGGAACCCCACGGCCGAGACGGCCGTGCTACTCACGGGCAAGATGCACGTGCCACGAAAAACGAAGGAGAAGCCATGAGCCAGAACGATTCCATGATTGACCGCGTGTTGCTGTGGATGGTCAGCGGCCTGGCCGGCCCTTAGGGTCCCCGAGCGGGGGCCAACCTGGAAAGCGACTTTCCGCGCCGCGGCGGAAGCCTCATGCGGATCGACCGTCTGCTGGTGGACATGGGCTACAAGCCGGGCATCGTCGCCGACGTGAAGCAGAAGGCCGGCGGCGCGGTGATGATGCTCGCCAAGGGCGTCGGCCTCCGCGCCAGCCGCAAGCCCATAGCCGAGTACGCCCGCAGGCCCGGCGAGACCATCGGCTACTACTGGTACATCCCCAACGTCCGGAAGACCGGCCAGTTCCAACACGTCCTGGTGGATGTGAATTACTGGAAGCGGTTCGTGCATGAAGGCTTTTCAACAGCCGCCGGCGACCGGGGCTCGATCAGTCTGTTCGGCAGTGACGGGCGCCACCACGAATTGATCGCCGAGCACGTTGCCCGCTCGGAGAAGTGGGTCGAGGTCATCGGCCCAGGCGGCGTGGTCCGCGAGTGGTCCCCGTGGCCGACGCGGCCCGACAACCCCTGCCCGGCGTAGCCTTGGCGAAGCCGGGACTGGTTCGACTGCCTGGTCGGCTGCGCCGCGGCGGCCAGCATGGTCGGCGTCAAGCCTGCCGGCGAAGCCGCACCGATGCGCCAGCGGAAGAAGTACACGCAAGAAGACCTGCGGAGGAGATAGCCATGACCGATGGAACGGTTCGTAAGACGTGGGAGCCCGCGGAAAGCAAGCGCGGCCTGGAGTGCCGTCACTGCGGCTGCAAGCACTTCCGGGTGGTCTACACCAGAGCCACCTGGGGCGGCCGGATCATGCGGCGCCGGGAGTGCCGGCACTGCGGAAAGAGGATGACGACGTGGGAGAGGGCGGGGGTGTAGGGCGAAGGCGTCCATGCCAGGGTCGCCGAGTAAGGTGATTGCCGTACCTGCCGGCCGGCAGGGTGGCGTCCCCGGCAACAGCACGGCACCGCGAACGAAGGGGTCGGGAAATACGCTACCGACCAATTCTGTATGGTGTCCCAAGATATTTGAGATTTTCGCCGATTGGCTGGAGGAACCAGTTCAGATTCCCCAATACAGATTCCATCAGAGCATGTTGACGTACCATGTTGCACCTCCCTGTGCCGTAACGAG
>CAYOBS010000021.1:0-5970 GCA_964402305.1 uncultured Planctomycetaceae bacterium
GCTTTTTGCCGGTAGGAGTGTAACAGCAGCGATAGAAGCTCCTGCGGCCAGCCAGCCTGTGGGAGCTTTTTCTATGGCCAACAAGACGAACGGCCTGCTCACGGCAAAGGCCGGCACCGACGAAGCTACCGCCGGCTGGCCAGAGGTGTGCATCGGGCAGATCGATGCAACCTGCCGAAGTTTTCGCATCGACTCGCTCCTACCCCAAGTGAACGCTTGCGCGACGGTCATCGCCAAGTACAACCGGCTGCTGGAGATCGAGGCCGAGTTGGGCAAAGCGGCCGCATTTACGAATCCTTTTGCGAAATAGTTGCTGGAGAAAGCAGAGAAGAGCATCCGTATGTTGGAATCTCCTTGGTTGATTGCCGCCTTGTGGATCGGCATAGCTTTGCTGGCCAGCATGATCTCCATCCGCGTGGGAATTTCCGTGGCGCTGATTGAGATCATCGTCGGCGCTGTCGCCGGCAACGCCATCCCCTGGGTCGGGTCACTATTTGGCACGCAGGCGAAGTTGGAGACAACGCCGTGGATCAACTTCCTGGCCAGCTTCGGCAGCATCCTGCTGACGTTCCTGGCCGGGGCGGAGATCGAACCCGACGTGCTTAGGAAGCACTGGAAGCCCTCGTTGGCCATCGGGTTCGTCAGCTTCCTAGCGCCATTCCTGGGAACGATGGCCGCCGCGTACTACCTCCTGCACTGGAGCGCCCAGGCCAGCATGATCGCCGGAGTGGCCTTGTCAACCACCTCGGTGGCGGTGGTGTACGCCGTCATGCTGGAAACCGGCCTGAACAAGCGGGACATCGGCAAGTTGATCCTGGCGTCGTGCTTCGTCACCGACCTGGGCACGGTGCTGGCCCTGGGCGTCATGTTCGCCAACTACAACTGGTGGTTGGTGCTGTTCCTGGGAGTCTCAGCCGTCATCATGCCTTTTGCGCCCAGGCTGACGCAGCGGTTCCTGCGGCGATACGAGGGCCAAGTCAGCGAGCCGGAGATCAAGCTGCTCCTGCTGATGCTGTTTGTCCTGGGCGGCTTGGCTGCGGCGGCCAATAGCGAGGCGGTCCTGCCGGCGCACATCCTGGGCCTGGTGGTTGCCGGGGTGCTGCGGCACCACAAGGAAACGGTCTATCACATCCGCGTGGCCGTCTTTGCGCTACTGACGCCGTTCTACTTCCTCAAGGCCGGCGCCCTTGTCAGCGCCAATGCGATTGCCCAAGGCGCATTGGTCATCCTTCTGCTGCTCCTGGTCAAGGTCGCCGCCAAATTCGTCGGCGTTTATCCGACGGCGAAGCTGTTCAAGATGGATAACCGCGTCTCGATGTATACCACGCTGCTGATGTCCACGGGCCTGACTTTTGGTACGATTTCAGCCATGTTCGGCCTGAATCGCAACCTGATCGACTCATCCCAGTATTCGACGTTGGTTGTTGTGGTCATCGCCAGCGCAATCGTCCCGACTCTGATTGCCCAGAAATGGTTTCAGCCTCAGCATCAACTGTTAGAGGAGAACGCCAATGGTGCATGAGAAGATTCTTCACGGACTGGATGGCTCCAAGGGTTCTTTCAGCGCCCTGGAGGAGGCCATCGAATTGGCCAAGAGGTACGGCGCGGAACTCCACACGGTAAGCGTGGAGGAAGTCCCGCACTATCCGGGCACCGTCGGGGAGGTAATCGAGGCCAAACAGGCCGCCAACGGCAAGTACGGCAAAGCCATGCAGCAGGCCAAGGACATGGCCCAACAGGCAGGTGTCGAACTGCACTGCCACGTGTTCACTGGCCACGAGGTCAAGACCATCGTGGAGTTTGTCAAGGAGACGGGCTTCGATCTGCTGGTGATCGGCTTCATGGGCCACTCGGCTCTGTATGAACGAGTCATGGGAAGCACCTGCCAGAGCCTGGTCCGCCTGGCGCCCTGTTCGGTGCTTGTTGTTAGGTAACGTCTTCCGGGCTCGGGGCGAGTCCTGCGGAAAAACAGGGGCGCTAACCAATTATTCGGCGACGGTCGTGCCGGAGGACCAGGAAGACGTAGAATCAAAGAATCAAAGCGGACGGAGTTTTCGGGCGGGACAGGCAACGGGCGAGTACACTTAGCATGACGATCAGTCTCCGCGGCGAATCGACGCGGCCGGCGTGGCGCATTGAGCGTTGCTTGAGAAACCGAAGCATCTACAACCGAAGCATCCACAACCGAAACATCAACAACTGATGAAGGCGGACACCCCATGATCGAAAAGCTCATGATAATTGCACTGCTGCTCGCTGCCGGGACGCTCACCGCTGCCGCCGCCGCCAATCTCGCCGCCGCCACGGCATCGGCGGTCGAGCCGCCGGCGCCGTACGGCCCGGCGCCGAGCGCGCGGCAGTTGGCATGGCACGAAATGGAGTTCTACGGTTTCCTGCATTTCACCGTGAACACCTTCACCGACAAGGAATGGGGATTCGGCGACGAGAAGGAGGCGGTCTTCAACCCCACGGCCTTCGACGCCGATCAGATCGTGGGCGCCGCCAAGGCCGCGGGCATGAAGGGGCTGATCCTCACCGCCAAGCATCACGACGGATTCTGCCTCTGGCCATCGAAGTTCACCGAGCACTCGGTCAAGAACAGCCCGTGGAAGGACGGCAAGGGCGACGTCGTCAAGGAGATCGCCGACGCCTGCGGCAAAGGCGGGCTGAAGTTCGGCGTCTACCTCTCGCCGTGGGACCGCAATCACAAGGATTACGGCAAACCGGAGTACATCACCTATTACCGCAACCAGCTCCGCGAGCTGCTGACCAACTACGGGCCGATCTTCGAGGTCTGGTACGATGGCGCCAACGGCGGCACCGGTTACTACGGCGGCGCGCGGGAAAAACGCAATATCGACGCCAAGACCTACTATGATTGGCCCAGCACGACGAAGATCGTCCGCGAGCTTCAGCCCAACGCCTGCATGTTCAGCGACGCCGGGCCGGACGTCCGCTGGGTCGGCAACGAGCAGGGCACGGCCGGCGAGACGTGCTGGTCGACGCTGAACCGCGACAACTACGCGCCGGGGATCGCCGACGCCGGGCGGTTGAACGTCGGCGACCGGCCCGGCACGCACTGGCTGCCGGCCGAGTGCGACGTCTCCATCCGCCCCGGCTGGTTCTACCATGCCGGGCAGGACGCCAGCGTCCGCACGCCGCAGAACCTCGTGGACCTCTACTTCGCATCCGTCGGGCGCGGGGCGTCGCTGCTGCTGAACATCCCGCCGGACCGCCGCGGCCTGATCCACGAGAACGACGTCAAGTCGCTTGTGGAGTTCCGCCGCCTGCTCGACGCGGCCTTCGCCAAGGACCTCGCCCAAGGCGCCAAGGCGACGGCCGGCAACGTGCGCGGCAAGGATGCGCGGTTCGCGGCGGCCAACGTACTGGACGGCAAGCGGGACACATACTGGGCCACCGACGACGCCGTCACGGCGGCCGAGCTTGTCCTGGACCTTGGCAAGCCGGCCACGTTCAACATCGTCCGCATCCGCGAGCATCTGCCGCTCGGCCAGCGCGTCGAGGCGTTCTCGCTGGACCAGTTCAAGGACGGCCAATGGGTCGAGTTTGCCAAGTGTACGAGCATCGGCAACTGCCGGCTTGTCCGCGGCGACGCGGTCACCACCGACAGGGTTCGTCTGCGGATTGTCAAGGCGCCCGCCTGCCCCGCGATTAGCGAGATCGGCCTGTTCGCCGAAGGCAAGTGAAACGGGCCGCGAAGCGGTAATACCTCGGTTGGGGGATATCGACCAGCTTGGTTCCGCGGCGAACAAGCCAAAGGTACCTGTTTAGCGACCTTGTCTTCAGCCCCGTTTACGGGGCTTTGATCCCGCGATAGCGGGAGTATAGACCAGGCCTTTTAGGCCTGGGGGTGAGGCAATCCCATTTCTTTCTTTTTGCCGTTTCTTCAGCACGCTTTAGCGCGCTTACCCTTCCTTGAGTGCCTTTAGGCTAAAGCCCCAAGAAAGCGTGCTAAAGCGCGCTGAACATTAATGATGCTCCTGCCACCCAGGCCTAAAAGGCCTGGTCTAGACCCGCCTTCGCCAAGCTTCGGCGGGGCAAAGCCCCGTGAACGGGGCTAGGAAAAACAGATGAGGCGTTATGCTTCCTCGCCGCGCGAGGTTCATTCAGGATGCGTCTGATTCATCATCCTTGTCCGGTTTCGGCGGTTTCGGCGGCATTGGCGGGGGAAGCGGGGGCGGGGAGGAGCCCGGCCAGGCCGGCTGGTTCTCGCCGCTCTGGGTCTGCCCATCGGGCAGGCTGCCCACCGGCAGGCTGGCGGCGTCGATGACGGCCGTGCGCGCCAGCAGGTCGCCGAACCGCTGGTTGTAGCGCGTGACGATCATGACCATCGAGACGAGGACAAGCATCATCAGCGGGGACATCACGCTCAACTTGAGGATCTTCATGAGGTTTCGTATCACGCACTGCCGAAGGTCCGCTCGCCGCCCGCCGTTGCCGACGACGCGGAGCTTGAGGAGCATCTTGCCCAGCGTGGCGCCGTATCGGGCCTCCATGACCAGGCAGTAGATCACGAAGGTCGCCATCACGGCGATGCCCAGAATGGCGACTTCGATCGGAAAGTCCGGCAGCTTGTCGTCCTGGACGGCCCGGAACGCTCGCTGCACCATGTCGGTCAGTTGGGTCTCGCTCATTGCCTTAGTGCCCAGCAGCCACGCCTCCCAGGCCAGGCTGGTCAGCATGGAGCAGGGCACCAGGTCGATCAGCAGCGCCAGCAATCGCTTGCCGATATTGCCCGGCCGGACCCCGGCGGGCAGGATGAACGGCTCGGCGGCGCCTCGTGGGCGGTAGAGCATCGTGATGATGAAGATTCCAACCACGATGATCCAGGTGATTGTCGCCAATAGATCATGGGCGGCATCGCCTTCGGGCGCGTGGTTGAAAACGTCCACGTCCCCGGCCGGGATGAGTTGGCCCAGTCGCGGTTGGCAGGTGCCGAAAGCCAGGCCGTTGGCGTCCTGCCAGAGCATGGCCAACTGGTCGCCCATCCGGGTGATCTCGGGCAGCGTGCCCACCTTGAAGGTGAAGGGCTTATCGCCAAGCAGCATCTTCTGGACGGAGAAGCCGGCGGCATCGGCGGCCATCTCCGCCAGTTTTATGTCGCGGGAGCCGGCCTGGTCGGCGCTGCCTGCCAGCGTCAGCACCACCCGCTTTGCGACGGTTGCCATTGCCAGCGGCGCATCCTCGGCGACGGCCCCTGCCAGCGGGAGGGTGCGCCATTGCCCATCGGCCCAGACCAGCATGCGGTTGGGCCCGCGCCCGGGCTCGGAGATCATCAGGTATAGCCGGCCCATGGCGGTCGTCGCCAGGATGCGGGATGAGTCGCCGATCGTCACGTCGGGCAGGTCGGCCAGGTGCGTCCAATTCGCGCCGAGGCGGCGGAACACGCCCAGGATGACGGTCCGCTCGCCGCGCGCGGGCTGGGTGGCGGGCCGCGGGCGCAGCCCGGGTATCGCCGCCGCGGTACTGGCGGTTGCCGGCGCCGGGGCGGATGTCGGCCCGGGCGGGCGGGGCACGACGGCCGCGACGCCGACGAGCAGGCCGGAGCCGGCGTCCTGCCATTGGCACATCGCAAGCGGCGCCGCGCCGGCAGGCCAGAGGGGATCCTGCGGCGTCAGGGCAGGCGCCTGCGTGCCGGACTCGTCGAAGACCAGTTCCTCCAGGGGCGAGACAAACAGCACGTGCAGCTTTTGCGTGCCGGCGACGGCCTGGTTGGGCCGGCCCGTGAGTTGCTGGAAGAGCCACTTCCAGTTGCCGCCCTTCTCGCGAAGAGCAATGTCAAAGGTGCCCTTGGCGTCGTCGGTGCGGACCAGCCAGACCGCGCTGTCCGAGCCGGTCAGAAGGAACCTGGGCTCCCCGGCCGGGCATGACCCGACAGCCAGCAGGATCGCCGCCAATGCGGCGGTCGCGTGCGCCAGGCATCTGGTCACTTTTCACCTCGCTTTGCGC
>CAYOBS010000021.1:6070-19739 GCA_964402305.1 uncultured Planctomycetaceae bacterium
TGTCGCCCGGCGGGCGGTTTGGCGAGAGCCTCGTCAGCGAGCACGGGCACGATGCCGGTTGGCGGCTTGAAGTCCACGGCCTCCGGCAGCCACTTGTCCTCAACGGTCATCTCCGAAAGGCGCAAGTGGATCTTGCGGATCAGCCTCGGCACGCCGGGCGCGTCGCTGCACGTGATGTCGATATCGGTCGGCATGACCGGCGATTTGGCGGGCGGGTCATCCAGCGACGAGGCGTCGATGGGGCGGTAGTCCGAAAGCTTCGCCGTCATCACGCGCCGGCCCGCGTCGTCGAAGATGTTCACTCGTGTGGGCAGCGGCGGCTCCTTGTCGGTCCACGGCAGGATGATTTCGCGCTTGAAGAGCACGCGATTGGTTACAGGCTGGCGGTCGAGAACCGTCACGACGTACGCGCACTGGCCCGGCGTGTTGTTCATGCTGAGGGCCGCGGCTGGGAGCTTGCCCGGCTCAGCCGGCAGGGGGGTGATGCCCAGAATGCCCAGGAGCTGCATGGGGTCGATGGGCATATGTTTGACGCCGGGCGCCCCGGCCAGGGCGAGCCGGGCATACCACGCGCCGGCACGGTCGCCGAACTTGTACCAGAAGTAATAGAGGCCCTGTGCCGTGCCGGCGCCGGCGCGGAAGAGCTCGACGGCGGCGGTCTCGCGCCCGATGAGGACGAAGTCGTGCGGCCCGTCGGGCTTGGCGCCGCGGCGGTAGAGCAGCAGGCCCGTCGGCGAGCCGGACCGCCAGGTCATTTCCGGCCCGGTTTCCGGCTTGAGGGTGACGTCCATCTCCACCCGCGCCCAGAGCCGAGGCACGGAGGCGGCGTTGGCGTTGTGGGCCGCGACGATCCGGTCGATGCTCGCGAGGCTGTTCGGGCAAGGCGCGCAACCGCCGGAAGAGATTAGCAGAAGAGAAGATATCAACGCATAGAGCGCGGCGCGGCTTGGGGCCGCAGGTGAATTGCGGATTGCGGATTGCGGATTGCGGATTTCCAGCCCGGGTACCGCAGGCGCGTTGCGTAGCGCACAGATTCTTCTTTCCGATTCCCTTTTGGGGATGGTGCCTGTGCTTTGCCCGGATTTCTCCCGTCCCGACAGTGGCAATCCGCAATCCGCTCCCGGCGCGCCGGGACGCAATCCGCAATCCATCACAGGTCGCCCTCCAGCACTTCGCCGAGTTGCCGGCTGACCTCGGCGATCTTGTCCTCATCCATGTGGGGGTCGACGACCTTGCACTTTCGCCCCGAGCCGCGGAAGTGCATCAGCCAGGGCTGATCGCCTCCGCCGTGCTCGATGCCGTCGTAGGTCAGGAGCTTCTTCCGCATGAGTATCAGCGCCAGCACGAAGCGGAACTGCACCTTCGCCGGCTCGGCGGGGCCTTCGAGCCTCTCGAAGAAGCTCACCAGCAGCTCATCGTCAACGAAGGTCTTCTTCTTCTCCTTGGGCGTCGCCACGCGGGCGTGCCAGATGCCGAAGACCGACTTGTCCGCCGTTGTCGCCTCGCGGGCAGGCTCCCAGCAGTCAAGGCAGTAATCCTGGCGGACCAGATCATCCTCATCGTCCTGCCCGGCGATCTCGCGGACCGTGGCCACGAACTCCTGCCGGGGCGACAACTCCTGCCGGCAGACGGTGCATCGGCCGGCGGTGCGGGTTATGTTGTATTCCTTGGCCATGAGTTACGGCAGCACTTCCCTGATGGATTCCTCGATGCGTTTGCGGCACGCGACTGCGGCGGCAAGATCGCCGGCGCTGCCCAAGCGGAGCTGCTCGGCCGCGCCGCGGTCGCGGACGTTGACGATGTTGATCCGGACGTTGTAGTCGCAGAGCCTGCTGACGGCCTCGCACAGCGCGGCGGCCGCGACGAGGTCGCTGATGAGATACTGGTTGCACATTTTCGCCAGCGTTTCCAGGTCGCCCAGCACGGCCAGGGCGAGCTTGGCGGCCTCGCGGGGCACGTCGATTGCCGCCGCGGTGGCGATCTCCATCGCCTGGTCCTTTTGGGGGCCGTCGGCCAGGCGCGACGCCTCCTGGTAAGTGGTGAACGCCGCGATGTCGTCGGCGACGAGTTGCTGGAACATCTCCCTGGCCCGGCCAAAACGCGAAAGCAGATGCCGGTGCTCGCCGGCGTACACGGCGAACTTCTTCTTGCCGATCGAGAAGTTCAGCGCCATCTCGCCCAGCGCCACCGCCAGCGCGCCGACGACTCCGGCGACACTGCCGCCGCCAGGCGTCGGAGTTTTGCCGGCCGTGGCGGCCACGAACTGCCGAACCGTCAGCGAGAGAAGGTCGGGCTGCTTCTCGTGTTCCGTCATTTTGCTTCCTCTTTCATCTTCTCTTTCGATCCTAGCGTAGCGATTCGGGATTGATGAACATTCTGCCGCTCATTAAATACGAAATCCGAAGCACGAAATCCGAAACAAATCCGAAGCACGAAATCCGAATTTCCCAAACGGGGAAGCTCCCGGCACCGAAGCCGGGTTTCCTCATGTGCCTTGTTTCTGCGCCAGACATTTCGAACATTTGAATTTCGTATTTCGAAATTGTTTCGGATTTCGAATTTCGAGATTCGGATTTCCACCTTCACGGCAATGCGGCGCCCCGGCCCTCACTTTCCATTGTCATGTGGGGCCTTCTCCACGAGCTTGGGCTCCGGCGTGGTGACGACGGTGAAGTAGCCGCCGGAGAGGTATTTCTTTCCCACGGCCGCAACGTCGGCGGGCGTTACCTTGGCGTAGATGGCTTCGATCTTGTTGCGGAAGTCGTAGCCGAAACCGAACAGCTCATCGGTCGCCGCGGTCATCGCAAGCGAGCCCATCGACTGGTTGCCGAGCACGTCGGCCGTGAGAATGGTGTTGACGGCCCGCTTGATCTCGACCTCGGTCGGCGTGTAGGTGGCGGCCTTTCGCAGATTGGCGTCGATGATGCGGAGGATTTCCGGCGCCTTCCGGGGCTCGCCGGCGGCGTAGGTGATGAACGCGCCCGGCGCCAGGGCCGGGAAGTTGTATGCGTGGACCACGTACACCAACTGCTTGCCGCGAAGCTCCGTGTGGAGCCAGCCGCCGGGCAAGCAGTAGCCGCTGATGATCGTGTCCAGCACGTTAAGCGGGAAGCGGTCGGGGTTGTCGATCGTCATTCCAGGAACCGCGACGATCACGGCGGCGATATTCTTCTCGGTCTTCATCACGACGCGCTTGCCGTCGGCGGGGACCTTCGGCGCCGGCGGGGTCTTGATATCCACCGTCCCGCCGGGCAGGGCGGCGAAGAGTTCCTTCACTCGCTTGGCCGCGGCGTCGGCGTCGAATCGCCCGAAGATCGCCAGCACGCTGTCGCCGGCGCGAACGTACTTGCGGTGGTGCTCGCTGATCTGCTCGACAGTCGCCTTGGCGACCACGTCCTTGCCGCCGTCGGTCAGCATGGCCAGCGGCGAGCCCTTGAAGAACTCGCCGCGGAACTTCGCCATGATCTGCGGGGCCCAGTCCTCATCGACGCGGTCGATGGCCGCGATCTGACGCGGGCGAAGGATCTCGAGTTCCTTGGCCGGGAAGGTTGGGTGCAGGACCACGTGGGCCAGGATCGACAGCGCCTTGTCGAAGCTGCCCGACAGCACCGACGCCTGCCAGTATATCGAGTTGTTGCCGCACGAGCCGGAGATGCTCCCGCCGGCGTTGGCGAAGAAGTCGGCGATCTGCTCGGCCGTATAGACGCAAGCGCCCTTGGTGGCGAGCGACGCCATCATCTCGCCCAGCCCGTTGGTCGAGGCGTCCTCGACCATCAGCCCGCCCTTGGCGACAAACGCCATGGAAACCAGGTCCACCGCGTCGGTGCTGGTCAGGACCACGCGCAGGCCGTTGGGCAGCTTGAGCGTGACGGTCTTTGATGCAGCCGACGCGGCTGCGGCTGCCCCGATCGCCGGCAAGGTGCTTGCCGGGACCATCCGCGTGACGACCATGCGGTCGGGGCTGAGGTACTTTTTCGCGGCGGCCTGGACCTGCTCGGCCGAGACCGCCTCGATGCGCTTGGTGTAGCTCCGCGAGAAGCTCGCGTCGCCCGTGGCAAGGTAGTCCGAGCCGAGCTGGTGGCTGACGGACTCGACCGACTGCTGTTGGTAAACGAAGCCGGCGATGATCTGCCGCTTGGCACGCTCGAGCTCGGCGGCGTCCACGCCCTTCTCGGCGACAAGGGCCAGCTCGGCCAGGACGGCCTTCTCGGCCGCGTCGGCCTTGTCGGGCGAGCAGCGCAGCGAGATGCTGAACATGCCCTTGCCCCAGTTGGGCGTGTAGGAACTGGTGGAAATGCTCGTTACGAGCCGCTGCTGGCGGAGCAGCTTCGACACGAGCCGGCTGTTCTGGCCGGAAGACAGGACGGCGTCCAGCACGTCGAGCGGGCAGAGCTCGTCGCCCAGCAGGGCGACGGTCCTGAAGCTCATCTCCTGCATGGTTTCCTTGAGTTCGGGATGGCCCATGACGGTGCGGATGACGCCCGCCAGCGGCGCCACCTCCGGCAGGCTGCGCCGCGGCTCGCGTCCGGCCTTGAAGCCGGCAAAGGCCTTTCGCACGCGGTCCAGCGCGGCCTCGACGTCCACGTCGCCCGCCACCACGAAGACCATGTTCTGCGGCACGTACATGAGGTCGTGGTACTTGATGATGTCGTCGTACGTCAGGGCCGCCAGCGGGCCTGCAAAGCCGATGATCGGCACCGAGGCCGGATGCCCGCGGAACACATCCGCGGCGTGGGCGTACCACATCTGGCGGTCCGGGTCGTCCTTGCCGAGCTCCAGTTCGCGCTGCACGACGCCGTGCTCACGCTCGAAGTCCGCCTTTGTGATGCCGGGCCGGGCCATCCACGCGGCCACCAGGTCGATGCACTCCATCGCCTTGCCGGCCGAGGCGGAAATGTAGTACTGCGTGATGTCCATCGACGTCGACGCGTTGGACTGCCCGCCGATGTCCGAAGTGATCTCCCTGCTGGCAGCCATGCCGGCCGGGGCCTCGGGGGCGGCCTCCTCGTCCTCGCTCTTGGCCACGAGGTGCTCGCAGAGATGGCTGATGCCGCAGCCCAGCCAGGTCCCTTCGTAGATCCCGCCGGTGTGTACGAACGACCGCACGCAGACGACCGGGGCCGTGTGCATGGGCTTGATAATCACGGTCAGGCCGTTGTCGAGCTTCACGACGACCGCGTCGCCGGCTTGCGTCCGGCTGGTCGCCCGCGGGATGGCCCCGACGGCGGCGTTTGCATCGGCCGTCGTGGGCGCCGTAACGGGCGCCGTCGGCACACATGCCTGCCCGGACAGGATAATCAGCATCGTTGCGGCGATTCCAGCCGGTCGCGGTCGAAGTCTCATGGCAGCTCTCCGGTGGCAATGAACAACGTCGGTGATTTCAAGAACCATACTACGCGCAAGGGCCCCGCCAGGCCGGGCGAGTTCAGCGTGAATCCTCGCCGGCCTGGATGTCCTCGCCGGCTGGGCCGTCTTCAACTTCCTTCAGGTACGCCAGTGTGCGGTCCAACTCGCTTCGCAGGTGCCGCACCCGCAGAAGGCTCTTTACCCGCGTGACGAGCTCCAGGCGGTTGACGGGCTTTGTGATGAAGTCGTCCGTGCCGCTTTCGACCCCACGCTGGATGTCCCCAAGCTCGTTCAGCGCCGTAACCATGATTACCGGGGTGTCACGGGTCTGCGGGTCGGACTTGATCTTGCGGCACACCTCGTAGCCGCTCATGCGGGGCATCATTATGTCCAGCAGGATCAGGTCCGGGCAGTCCCGCTCGATCTTCTCCAGGGCCTCGATGCCGTCGGCGGCCGTGATCACGCGGCATTTCAGGCTGTCGAGATAAGCCACCAGCAACTCGAGGTTCTGAGCGTTGTCGTCGACGACAAGCACCTTGCTCTCCGAGCACTTGGCCTCGGTCTGATCCGCCGCGTCCGGGCGGTCCGTCGGTGTTTCAGGCATCGTGCGTTTCTCCTGCTCCGAAAAGAAGGTCCTAGGTCATAGCTCTTAGGTCTTAGGGTGGCAGAGCCTTGATCCTGCCTTTGTCATTGGCCAGGCTCAACTGCCGACGCGCCCTATGACCTAAGACCTATGACCTTCTTCTTGGATGAGCCGAAGGCTCATTTACGACTGCTATCCATGCCGGCGCCGGTGGCGCGACTCGCATAAGGGTATCCCCTCCGGCCTGGAATGGCAATAGCCGGCCGCAACCGGTTGTTTTGGGCTTGAAGTTTCGCCGAAACGCGGTATCCTCAAACATGCTCCGACCCGCGCTTGCGGCGCGGCGGCGCTGCTTGACCGGCGCCCGCGAGCCCGCGCGTAGGCCTGGCGGGAATGGCAGTTGATGGCGAAAGCGATCGTTGCCCGTGGTCCAGGGTGATCCTGGCGCGGGGTGGTTGGAGCTTGCGCATTGGAGAAGGGATGAACCATGTCTGGAACAGGAAATGAACGAAGTTGGAAGAACGCGAGTGTGCTCGCAGTGTTTGGTGCGCTGCTGACGGTGGCGACCGGGTGTGGGCAGGAAATCCACGACGACTTTGACGACGGCGTTCCGGAGCCCGCCTGGACGGTGCGGTTCAACAACGCGGGTGCCCTTACGTACGAGAAGGATTGCTCGGCCCTGACGGTCACGGACATTGCGGCTACGGTCATGAGCCACGACGGCGACCACCTCATTGCGTCCGAGGTCATGCTGTGCAGGCGCGTCGGGTCGCTGGGCGACTTCAAGGCAGACATGAGCTTCTCCTGGGATTCTGCCCAGGACGGGTACTCCCAGAAGCAGGCGCTTCAGAAAGTTCTCCTGCGGCTCATGGGTCCATCGGGCGAGGTCGTCGCCTTCTGCGGGTATTCCGACCCGTGGATCCATTATTCCGGGTCGCGGTACTGGAGCTTCGGCGGGAAGATCGGTTACGGCGCCCAGGGCTCCGAGCCGTACAGCGGCAGCGCCACAGTGGCGATCAACCGCGTCGGCTCGGACATCCAGATGTTCTGGAACGGCCAGTCGTTTGTCACCGGCACCAACTCGACGCCGGTTACCGAGGTGCAGGTATTCTTCTCGTACTTCCCCTTCGACGGCGGCGGCGGGCCGTCGTTCTTCGGGACCGAGTCGGTTGACTCGATTAACGTCACGCCCTAGCCCGCGCGTAGGCCTGGCGGGCCTTGCGGCAATCCACACTCCCAGCCGGAAGGCCGGCTTTGTCCTGGGGCTACTTGAGCTTGCCCAGCTTGTCCTCAAGGTCCGCCACTGGCGAGAAGCAATACCGCCGGCCAACTGTTCTCTCGGCGAGAAGACCTTTGTCCACAAGGTCAAGCAGGTCGGATCGAGCCGTTTGATAGACCACGTTGTGGCTGACCCTGTGCGACTCGAATGTGTACTGTGCATCCGGGTGTCGCAGCGCGTGGCTCAGCAGGGCAAGTTTGCGGTGGTTCAGGCTGACGGACGCGCGTATGAGTTGCTCGGCCTGTCGAACCTGGGCCGTCTTGGCGGCAATGTAGTCGTGGAGTTCCTGGATTGCCCGGCGGATGATCTCAATGTGGTAGAGTATGAAGTAAGTCAGGTCGTTGTCGTCCGTCTCCGTGTAAAGGAATGCCCTGCCGTACTTGGCGGGGCCTTTCCTGATGATCTGCGAGATCGAGATGAACTCGCAAAGCCAATAGCCTTCCTTGAGCATGGACCAGTAGAACATTGCCCGTGCGCATCGGCCGTTGCCGTCGACGAACGGGTGCTCGTACGCCAGCCAGAAGTGCAGGATGATCGACCGAATGACGGGATGCACGAAATAGTCCGGCGTCGCGCCGTTGGCGAAATCGCACAGCGCGGCAAGCCGCTGCTCCAAATGCTCGGCCGGCGGCGGGGTATGAAGGACTTCGTTGTCCGGGGTTGCAACTTCGACTCTGTCGTCAGGCGTTCGGAACCTGCCCACGGCGGAGGGGTCATCCATTGTCTCATGCGCAAGCGTGCGGTGCAGGTCCAGCAGAAGAGCCGGCGTCAACGGCTTCCCTTTGAGCTCCCGGATTCTTCGCATGGTCTGGTAGTTGTTCAGGATCATCTGCTCGTCGCGGCTGCGAGGCTTCCGCCGCGACCGGATCATCTCCTTGGCGACACTTCGTGTGGTGGCCGCTCCTTCGAGTTGGCTGGAGGTGATGGCTTCCTCCGCCAGAGACCGGACTATGTACCTGTCTCTCGTCGCCGGATTGGCGATATTCTGCTCCGCCACCTCGATTCGCCCGGCTGCGTCCTGATCTATGCGATGAAGCATCTCCGGTATCGGGTCCGGCAGCGCGAAAGCGAACGGGTGCCCGCTGACGTCCTTCATCAGGAGCAAGTTCTTGGACACTTGCATCCTTGCCAACTTCAGCGCGGACCACCACTGCTCATGCGTGATCCCTTTTGGCGGCCTAAGGTGCCGGAGTTTGTCCCAATGCAAGTACTTCCCTGTACTTGGAGCATATATGGACGCCCAAAACATGGCATCGCCGACCAAAGATGAAAAAGTCAGGGCTGGTGGACGAGCGGGCATTTTCATGGCATTGGCTCCAGCGAGGAAGTACTAACCAACTACTAATAGTCTTCATATTAGTAGTATATCGTTCAGGCCCTATCGGGTAAATACTAATTTAGTATTTATTAGTAGTTCTCTAGTACTTCCTAATGCCACGGGGCCTCTTGCGTTATAAAGGCATGAATGCCTGGCGGCCTGGCCTGGACGCTGGTGTGTCCAGACCTGGCCGCGAAGTCGCGGAATATGTCGCTCTCCCGCGATGAGTGAGCGACATTTGGCCTGCCGGGCAGTAGAATCCCCTGGCGCGAGCAATGTTTGAGAAACTGAGAAATATCTGGGGACTGATGCGCGGGCAGCGGCTGCTGTACGTCTCGGCCGTGGTGGCGCTGGTGGTCTCGGCGGCGTTCATGTACATCCCGCCGCTGATCCGCATGTGGGTTATCGACTACGTGATCGACAACAAGCCGATCCCCGCGCCGTCGATGCTCCTGCGCGTCATCAATTTCATCGGCGGCACGAGCGTGCTGGCGGTCAACCTGTGGATCGCCGGCGTGGTCATGGTGCTGGCGACGTGCATGAGCGGCCTGTTCACGTACTTCAAGGGCCGGTGGACCGCAGTGTCGGCCGAGGCCGTCGCAAAGAGCATCCGCGAGCGGCTCTACGACCACCTTCAGCACCTGCCGGCCAAGTACCACGACAAGGCCGACACCGGCGACACCGTCCAGCGGTGCAGCTCGGACGTCGAGACCGTCCGGTCGTTCCTGGCCGACAGCGCCGTCGAGGGCGGGCGCGGGATCATTCAGTTGGGCGTCGGCCTGCCCGTGATGATCTGGGTCAACCCGACGATGGCCCTCGCCTCGGTCGTGCTCATGCCGATCATCGTGGGATACTCGGTGGTGTTCTTCATGCTTGTCCGCCACAAGTTCCGGCTGTCGGACGAGGCCGAGGGCGCGATGACCACCGTCCTGGAGGAGAACCTCACCGGCATCCGCGTGGTTCGCGCGTTTGGCCGCGGCGATTACGAGAGCCTCAAGTTCGCCGCCCGCAACGCCGAGTACCGCCGCCGGTGGAGCGGGGTCATCAGGCTCTTCGCGGTGTTCTGGTCCAGCTCCGACGGGTTGTGCATGATGCAGATCGCCATCGTCACCATCACCGGCGCGTACCTGCTGGCCGCCGGCTGGGGCAAGCCCGGCGGCCTGACCGCCGGCGGATTCATCGCGTTCCTGACCTTCGTACATCTGTTCATGTGGCCGGTTCGCCAACTCGGGCGCCTGCTGGCGGACCTCGGCAAGGCGACGGTTTCGATGGACCGCATCTTCGAGATCCTCCGCCAGCAGCGCGAGGACAACTGCCAGGCCGACCCCGCCGAGGCCCCGCGCCTGTCGGGCGGCCTTTCGGTCGAGCACCTCTGGTTCTCCCACGACCAGGCTCCCATCCTGCGCGACATATCCTTCCGCATCCGTCAGGGCGAGACGCTGGCGCTGCTGGGGCCTAGCGGGTCCGGCAAGAGCACGCTGGTGAACCTGCTGCTGAGGCTCTACGACTACCACGAAGGCTCGATCCGCATTGACGGCAGGGAGCTCCGCGAGATGGACCGCAAACATGCCCGGTCGCAGTTCGGGGCGGTTCTCCAGGAGCCGTTCCTGTACTCCAAGAGCGTCCGCGACAACATTCGACTCGGCGCCCATCGCGTGGATGACAGTCGCGTGGCTGAGGCGGCCAGGATGGCCTGCGTGGACGATACGATCCGCCAGTTCGACAAGGGCTATGACACGCTGGTCGGCGAGCGGGGCGTGACGCTCTCGGGCGGCCAGAGGCAGCGGGTTGCCCTGGCGCGGGCGGTCTTGAGCGACCCGCCGGTTCTGATCCTCGACGATGCGCTCAGCGCCGTCGACACGCGGACCGAGGCGATGATCCTCGACGCCCTTCGCGACCGGCGAGGCAAGCGGACGACGCTGCTGATAGCGCATCGGCTCAGCACGCTCATGCAGGCCGACAGGATACTCGTGCTCGATAGCGGGCGGATCGTCCAGGATGGCACGCACGAGCAGCTTATCGGCGTCGAGGGCCTCTACCGCCGGCTGTGGAACATCCAAAGCTCGCTGGAAGAGGACCTGCGGACCGAGGCGGGCGGCAACAACGGCGATGTGGGGTCCGGCCCGCCCCCGCCGGCCAGGCTGGAGGGCCCCCAGCCATGACCGACACCGCCCTGCACGAGGAGGAATATCGCGGCCAGCTTAATCCCGGCCTGTGGTGGAAGATCATCCGCCTGGGCAGGCGTCAATGGCGGGCGATGGCGGGGATGGTTTTCATGGCCATGGTGATGGCCGTGGTCGACCTGAGCTTCACGCTCGTAACGCGGAAGATGATCAACGACGTCGCCGCCCACGGCCAGGACGCGAAACTCTGGCTCTGGGGCGGTTCTTACGTGGCGATGGTCTGCGGCTTCGCCGTCGGGGTGTTCACGTTCATCAGCCTCGGGGCGATCATCTCGCCCGGCATCAGTCACGACATGCGCCAGGCCGGCTTCGAGAAACTCCAGGAGCTGTCGTTCAGCTACTACGACCGCCGCCCGGTCGGCTGGCTGATGGCCAGGCTGACCAGCGACTGCGACCGGCTCTCGCGAATCCTCGCATGGGGCGTGCTCGACCTGATCTGGGGAGTCTTCATGCTCGTCGGCGTCTCGGTTTTGCTGCTGGCGTTCCAGTGGCAGCTCGGCCTGCTCGTGCTGATCGTCGTGCCGCCGATGATCTGGGTCAGCATGATCTTCCAGAAGCGAATCCTGACGACCGACCGCGACGCCCGCCGGGCGAACTCCAACATCACCGCCGCGTACAACGAGTCCATCAGCGGCGTGCGCACCACCAAGACGCTCGTCCGCGAGGCCGACAACCTCGCCGAGTTCCGCATCCTTACCGGCCGCATGTACGGCGCGAGCGTCCGCAACGCGATCTGGTCCAGCGTCTATCTGCCGGTCATCTTCTCCCTCGGCAGCGTCGGCGTGGCCGTGGCGCTGTGGAAGGGCGGCGTGGACGTCATGAGCCACCGAATGACAATAGGCGACCTTTACCTCTTCCTGGCCTACGCGGCCTTCTTCTTCATGCCCGTCCAGGACCTCAGCCGAATGTTCGTCCAGCTCCAGGCTGCCCAGGCCGCGGCGGAGAGAATCATTGGGCTGCTGGAGACCGAGCCGGAAATCCGCGACACGCCGGAAGTTGCCCAGGCCGTCGAGCTCTTCGCCCGCGTGTACCCATCCGGCGCGGCGGGCCTGGCGCCCGACGGGCTGCCGGACGGCATCGAGACCATCGAGTTCCGCGACGTGCATTTTGCCTACAAGCAGGGCCAGAAGGTGCTCGACGGCTTCAACCTGTCGGTCCGTAGCGGGCAGACCATCGCCCTGGTCGGCCCGACCGGCGGCGGAAAGACCACCATCGTCAGCCTCATGTGCCGCTTCTACGAGCCGACCGCCGGCGAGATTCTCATCAACGGCGTCGACTACCGCCGCAGGCCGCTGCGGTGGCTGCAGTCGCGGCTTGGCATCGTGCTCCAGACGCCGCACCTGTTCAGCGGGCCCGTCCGCGAGAACATACGCTATGGCCGGCTCGACGCGACGGACGCCGAGGTCGAGCAGGCGTCGCGGCTGGTAAACGCCCACGAGTTCGTCATGCGGCTCGAGCAGGGCTACGACACGGACGTCGGCCACGGGGGCAACAAGCTTTCCACCGGCCAGAAGCAGCTCATCGCCCTTGCGCGGGCGGTGCTGGCGGACCCGCGGATATTCATCATGGACGAAGCCACCTCGTCGGTTGACACCGAGACCGAGCGGCTGATCCAGGCCGGGATCGACAACATCCTCCACGGGCGGCTGAGCTTTGTCGTCGCCCACCGGCTGAGCACGATCCGCTCCGCCAGCCGGATCCTCCTGATCGAGGCCGGGCGGATCGTCGAGGACGGCACGCACCGCGAGCTCATCCGCGACCGCGGGCGATACTACGACCTCTACACCAACCAGTTCGCCCGCCAGAAGGAGGAGGAGATCCTCCACCTGTCGTCGTGAAGGCGATAAGCCACCCCTTGGAAGGCCGCCCTTCGACTCGCTTCGCTCGCTCAGGACAGGAAAGGCAAAGAGTAAAGGAACAAAGCCTTCCTGCCGGCCGGCAGGAACAAAGGGTTATGCGCATCCAGAAAGAAGTTCGCGCGGTCGGCCTTTATTCAGCCCCGTTCACGGGGCTTTGCCCCTAAGGGGTATAGACCAGGCCTTTGAGGCCTGGGGTAAATCGGTATTCTCCTGTTGTTCTTGTTTAGCACGCTTCAGCGCGCTTACCCGTAGGTGGCAGCCTTTAGGCTAAAGCCCCCTTGAAGCGCGCTGAAGCGTGCTGGCATGAAGAAGAGGAGCAGGCGACCCAGGCCTGAAAGGCCTGGTCTAAACCCCCGCTGTCGCGGGGGCGAAGCCCCGTGAACGGGGCTGAGAAGGAGGCCGCTATCCCGAGTTTCATTCTGGTTGCGTATTATTCGGCGCCTGCCTGACCGGCAGGCAGGTCCATGGCAACACGGAACCCGATGGTGATGTACCGGTAGTCAGGCGAGTACCAGTTGCGGCTCGCAGACCGGCAGTGCTGAAGATAGGGGCACCAGCTGCCGCCGTGCAGAACACGGCACAACCCGGAATCAGGTCCCGTGGGGTCTTGGTTCTTCGCGCCTGCCTGACCGGCAGGCAGGTTCGCGTAAGAATTGTTGTACCAGTCGGAACACCACTCAAATACATTGCCGTGCATGTCGTATAGCCCGAAGCCGTTGGGCGGAAAGCTGCCTGCCGGCGTCGTCCCGAAAGTCTTGGCCTTCTGCCCGGAGGACATCCCTAACCATGCCATGATCCTATCCCAGACGCCTGGATTGGAGGGGAAGTTGGCATTGGCCTGCCCCGGCTCGAGGGCATCGCCGGTATGGAACGCCGTGGTCGTACACGCACGGCAGGCGTACTCCCACCGAGCCTCGGTGGGCAACACCACCTTCTTGCCGGTCCTGGCTGAGAGCTTCTTGCAGAACTCTACGGCATCGTCCCATGAGACATTCTCCACCGGATTCTTCGCCCCTTTGAAGCCGCTGGGATTGACGCCCATCACCTGCTCGTACTGCTCCTGCGTTACCTCGAAGGCCCCCATGTAGAACGGCTTGCTGA
>CAYOBS010000022.1:0-19712 GCA_964402305.1 uncultured Planctomycetaceae bacterium
GTTCCGGAGGTACGCCTGGTGAAGCGGCTCGACGTAGCGAAGGTCCGGCAATTGGTACAGCAGGACGTTGGGCAACTGCATCTGGCTCTCGACGCGCACCGGTTCAAGCGAGATCGCATCCCGGCTGTCGCGCCGCGGGCGGAGGTCGATCATCGTGAACCGGCCACTCCACGTCATATCCTTGAGGCAGTTGAACGCGTTTCGCTGCGTGTTGAGCACGTCGCTGTCGGCGAGGCTCTGCTCTTTGCAGATCTTTCGGGCAAGCAGCACCCAGTAGAGTCCGTGCGGCTGGGGCAGCCGCCAGTCGAGCGGGCCGTACTCCTTCATCAGTTCCAGCATGAATGCCGGGTCCATGCGGTAGACGTTCCAGAGGACTTGCGCTCGGACGAACGCCAGCAGGCGCGTGCGCGGCTGGGCGTAGTCCGGGGCGTTCATCAGCCGGTAGCGGACAACGTCCTGGGTGGTCTCGGGCCCGGGCGGCTCGACGCGCACGGTGCTTACGTCCGACGAGAGGTTCCAGAGGTTGTGCCAGGCCAGCAGGTCCTGGGGCTGCTTGTTCACGTCCAGCCCAGCCGCGGCCAGCTCGCCGGCGTAGGCCTTCACATCCGGGTCCTTCAGCAGTTCGGCGAGCTTGTCCGCCTGGACTGCCCCCGCGCCCTGTCGGGCGGGGTCCTTGTCCAGCAGGCTCTCATCGGCAAGTGGGGCAAAGGCGTCGATCACGTCCTGGGTGGTCCCCAGGGGGGGCGCGCCGAGAAGGTCCTGCATCCTCACGGCCCATTGGCGTTTGTAGACCCAGTGCATCTCGTCGAGGTCCTTGCCGATTTTGAACATGAAGATCCAGCCGAGGTCCTTGTAGAGGTTGATGCTCCGCGGGTTATAGGGAATGCCCTGGTCCCGCAGCAGCCTGGCTCCGTTGTAGACCCACCGCCATCGCTCTTCGGGCGTATGAGTTTCCGCGGAGATGTTAAACGCCATGTTGTGCGACTGGTAGCTCCATACGCCGGGGTAGTGGCGCTGGAGCTTGCAGATAAGCTCGGCCTGCTGGTAGGCGTCGTAGAATTTGCCTTCTTCCTTTAGCCTTTCGGCGCGGATCCAGAGGTAGTTGACGTAGAACGCCCGGCCTGGGAGTATCTCCCAGATGTCGCCCTTTGTCGGGCGAGTCTCCTGAACCAGCCCCGCGCAGACGAACAGGGCCGCCGCCAGTGCCGCCCATGCAAGTTGTACCTTACGTTGGTGTGTCATGCTTACACCTGCACCTGCGCCAGTCTGGCGCACCTGTTTAGCGTTCTTCTCTCCAGCCCCGTTCACGGGGCTTTGCCCGCCGGAGCCTTGGCGAAGGCGGGTTTAGCCCAGGCCTTCCAGGCCTGGGTGGGCGACAATGCGCCATTTCTTCTGCTTCTTCATATCAGCCCGCTTCAGCGGGCTTACCCGCACTTGTGAGCCTTCAGGCTAAAGCCGGCAAGTAAGCACGCCGAGGCGTGCTAAAAAAGAACAGGGGCGACCCGATCGCCCCAGGGCTAAAAGCCCTGGTCTATACCCGCCTTCGGCGGGCGAAGCCCCGTGAACGGGGCTGAAGACAAGGTCGCTAAACACATACGCCGGGTCCGGCCGTCAAATCACCGTCACACCTGCACCTGCGCCAGCTCTCGCCGTTGGAATACCAGGCACGCCAAAGCCAGCAGTATCGCCGCGCGCACGCCCACGGTCAGCAGCGCCGCCCAACTGAAGTAATCCCACGTGATCCGCGTGCCCTCGACGAGGAAATTGTTCAGCATCGTCGAGGACAGGTCCGGCAGGATGACCTTCATTACCAAGAGCATCCAGCCGGCAACGTCGTACATTACGGGCGTCAGGCCCTTGTCGCCGGGGTCGGCGCCAAGTGAGATCGCCTCGGTCAGGAACCGCATGGCCGTGCCGATCCACAGCAGCACGAAGGACATCAGGCAGCCGACGCCGAACGAAAAGGCCGAGCCGGCGAATATGCCCATCGCGGCCAGGAACATCAGCCCCATCAGCACGAGCAGGCCCGACTTCACGAAGTTCATCTCGAAGCCGCCGATGCCGTAAAGCACGCTCATGTCGTCGTTGAGGACCGTGACGCTGGCGGGCGAGTAGTTGATGAACCGGGCATTCATCGCCCCGTTGGGGTCAACGGCGGCGGTCGGGACTATCACCGTCGCCTGCTGGTTGATCCGCACCTCCTGCGTCGGGACGTAGTATCTGAAGTGGTCCGTCGGGTTCTCGAACTCCCACGCGGCCAGGCGGCTGAGGGGGGCATTGGGGTCTTGTGAGGCCGACAGCTTGTAGGAGACCTGGAGCGTCGGCTGGGCGACCACGCTGACGGCCTTGCCGGGCTGGGCGTTCGCGAAGTGGGCCTTTATGTCATCCAGCGAGAACACCGCGTTGAAGCCGTCATTCCACAACCCCACCACTCGCCCGACGGCGCCTACGGGGCCTTTGGCGGAATCCTGCTCGTCGGCGCCGCCGACCCATACAGGCCCGAAGATGACCAGCTTCTGGGCCATCGCCGGCGGGGTCCGCACGGACACGACGCCGGCCTGGTCGGCGCCGCCGGCCAGGATGCCGGGGGCCTGGTAGACCTCGCCGGCGTACTGAAGGTCTTTGAACTTCCATTGCAGGCTCTTGCCCGGCGCGGCCGATTGGGCCTCGGAGGCGGCTGAGCGACGCATGTCGCCGATGAGCTTATCCACCGCGGCCGGGGCGGCCAGGCCGTAGTTCTTCATGTATGAATCGACGGCGTCATCCCAGGCGCCCTGGTCTTTCTTCGCCTTTATCTGCCGGCGGACCAGGTCATCCACGTCCTGGGGCGGGGCCTGCGTGCGGGAGCGGGCGGCGAATATCTCGGTCGCGACGGCTTGGGCGTCCCGCGGCCCGATAACCAGGTCCAATCGCCCGCGAAGATACCAGGCCGTCAGGTAGATCGCCGCGTAGGCCCCCACCAGCAGCGACCCAGCCAGCATGACCACGCCAAGCCACCGCCCGATCACGTAATGCCAGCGGCACAGCGGCTTGGTGCAGAGGATCAGCACGTGCTTGCCGGCGACGTCGCCGCTGATAAGCCCCACCGACAGCAGCACGACCGACAGCGCCAGCAGCACGCTGACGGCGGAGGTGCTGTAGTCCAGGAAGGTGCGAATTCGCCCCGCCAGCGTGCCGTCGCCTTCCATCAGCGCCGGCAGCAGCGCAAGGGATGCGATGAGCAGGACGGCGAACACGGCGGCAACTCTCGTGCGGAGGCACTGCACGAATGTTTGGCGAGCCACCGTCCAGAGGTTTTCGCCCGGAATGCCATGGGCGTCGCTCATTGGCGGCCGGCCTCCCTGGCTTGGTCCGGTCCGGCAGCATCGCGCCGGGGTAAACTCTTGGCATCGCGGGCGCCCGGGTCTGGTTTCTCGCCTGTGAGGGCGTCAATGACGTCGCGGTCGGCCTGGCGCCCTGCGGCGGCTGCTGCGGCGCGGTGCTGCTCGGTGAGGCGCTCGGCATCGCCGTCGCGGGGTCTCTGGCCGGCTCCGTCGGCCGGTGTTACCAGGTCGCTTATCACGTCGCCGGCTGGGCCGGCCGCCGGCGGCGGCGCGGGCGCGGCGGCCTGTGCTTGAGCCTTGGATGAGTCCGCGGTCGCGGCGGCAAGGAGGCCATCGATGACCGCTCGCCCGCCGGGTGCATCGGAGGCATCGGGACCGCGGAGGAACTGGGCCACCCCGCCGCCGGCGGTCGCCCCGCCGGTCTTGATCCGGCTGTCCTGTGCGTTCTTGACGATCCGCAGAAACAGGTCCTCGAGCTTCTGCCGCGGGACCGCCACCTGCCTGATCTGGCGCCCTGCCTCCGCCAGGACCGCGCCCACGCGATCCAGCGTCGCCTCGTCGAGTTTGTCCGTGGTAAGCTGCGTGTACGACTGCTGGCAGAGCAGATCATCGACCCCGCCGAGGGCCTGCCGCCGCCCGCCGTAGAGGATGCACACGCGGTCGCACACATCCTCGACGTCGCCCAGCAGGTGGCTCGACAAGATCACCGTCTTGCCGCGCCGCGCCAGCTCGACGATCAGGTCCTTGAACTGCCGCGTGCCGATGGGGTCCATGCCGCTGGTCGGCTCATCGACGATCAGCAGGTCCGGGTCGTTGATCAAAGCCTGGGCCAGCCCGATGCGGCGCTGCATGCCCTTGGAATACTCGCCGAGGCGCCGGTGCGAAACGCTCGCCAGGCCGACCATGTCCAGCAGCATGTCAACCCGCCGGCGGCGCTCGAGGCGGTTCTGGTGGAACAGCCGGCCATAAAAATCCAGCGTCTCCTGCGCGTCCAGGAACGGGTAAAGATATGACTCCTCCGGCAGGAATCCGATTCGCGCCTTGGTCTGCACATCCGTCGGGCGCCGCCCGAAAACGGCGATCCGCCCCCGCGTGGGAAACAGCAGGCCAAGGATCATCTTCAGCGCGGTGCTCTTGCCCGAGCCGTTAGGCCCCAGCAGGCCGAAGACCTCCCGCGGGCGGATCTCCAGGTCAAGCTCGGCCACGGCCGTAACCTTCTCACGCAGCCAGAAGTCCCTGAATACCTTCGTCAGGCCGCTGGTTATGACAATCGCGTCGTCGGAGTCGCTCATGTTTTGATTTCGGATTTCCTTAGAACGTGTGTGAGAACTGGCGTCTTCCGTAGCACGGGCATCTTGCCCGTGAGTCGCACGGCCTTCCAGGCCGTGCTGATCGCGGATTTTCCCCACGGGCAAGATGCCCGTGGGACGCATGGGCAAGATGCCCATGCTACAGTTTTCACGCACGTTCGTAGCGGCGGAATGTTCATCAATTCCGAGCCGCCGCTTACTCTACTGCGCCGCCGGCGGGCTATTTGCCCGGCTCAGCCGGCGCGGGCGGCGGACCGTTGTTCTTCTGCCCGCTGAGCCACTCGGTCCACGCCCGCCTGGTCTGGCGGATGATATCCGAATCGCGGTTGAGCTTCAGGACTATCTTCGGGCCGGCCCCGGTCACGTAGTGTTTCTCGGCCGTGGGATCGCTGAGGATCTCCTCGCGGGCCTCATCCCACCAGCGGTTTATCGCGAAGGACGGGTTGGCGTTGTAGGCCGCCAGCCGCTGCTCGAAGTCCGCGACGCGCCTCTTGACGGCCTCGATGGTGTTGGCTCGGTATACGTTCGCGGCCGAATACATCGCCCGCGCCGCCCCGACGGTCGTTTCGCTCTCCAGGACGCGGTCGATGGCCCTGAGCATCGCCGCGGCGGCGGCTTTGTCGCCGCGGGCGACGGCGTCGTTGTACTGCCCGATGAGGTTGGTATTCGCGTCGGCCGGGCCGTACGTGCCGACCTCCCCCACCAGCTTCCTGGCCGAGTCGATGCCCGCCGTCGTGGTCAGCAGCGTGACGGCCATGCTGTGGGCCTGGCTCTTGAGCGTCTCGGCCTGCTGGACGGCGCTCTGGGCGGCGTCGTAATCGGCCAGGGTCGCGATCGGCCAGGTCGAGTCCGTAACCTTCACCGACCGCACCAGTATGCCGCTCTTGAGCGCGTCGAGCTTCTCCTGGGCCAGGTTCATCGCATCCCGCTCGAAGGCGCCGCGCTCGGTCCGCTGAAGCCCGTCGGCAGTGCGAACGCCTGCCGCCTGGATGGCCGCGTCGCACAGCACCGACTGGATCGTCCGCCGCCCGTCCACCATGTTCAGGCGATAGTACATCGCCGGCTGAACGGGACTGTCGTATGTCCGCGTGATGGCGTAGGTGCATTGGAGCTTCATATGCACCAGGTTGCGGTCGCCGGTCAGCAGCGCCCCGTCCAGGCCCGGCGTCAGGCCGCCGGGTGGAACGGTGCGCTTTCGCAGGTCCTTGATCTTTTCGGCGGGCGTCTCTCGCATCCAGAAGTCGTCTATGGCGACCTTCTGCTCGCCGACGTTGATCAGCTCGATTTGCCCGATCGGCGCCGGCCAGTTGTAGGCCAGGCCCTCGCCCCTGACGTCCACGACCCTGCCGAAGACGGTCAGAATAGCCACCTCGCCCGGCTTGACGGACTGGAAGCCCACCGCCAGAAACGCGATGACGCCCAGGACCATTGCCGCTCCCAGCAGCCTGAAACTGGTCTTCAGGGCGCCCGCGAGGTGCTCGCCGGCTGGGTCGGTGAACTCCGGCCCGGCGTCGCGATGCCCCGGCTCGTGCCCGCAGCAGCTTGAAGAGCCGGCGTGATCATGATCGTGATCGTGATGATGTTTCGATTCAGCCATGTGGCAGCTCCCCAATGGTCAGTTGCCCTGGCCCGCGGGGGCCTTCGGGACGTTGTTCTCGGCGGGGGCTGTGGCGGCGCCGCCCGTCGGGGCCGACCCCACCGGGGCAGGCGTGTCCATTATGCCGGCCTTGGGCAGACTCGGTCCGTGCCGGAAGTAGCCGACCGCCGGTATGGCCGTGGCGTCCAGCAGGAAGATGCTCCGGCCCTGGAGCTCCTTCTTGAGAGACTCCAGCGAACGCAGGAATGCGGCAAGCTGCCAGTTCGCCTCGAACTTGGCGTACTGCACCGCCGCGGCGGCGTCGCCCTCGGCGCGGATCTCGCCGGCCTTGCGGTTGGCAAACGCGAGAATCTGCTCGGCCGACTCCTTGGCGCGCTCGCGAATGGCCATGGCCTGGGCCTGCCCGGCCGACTCGTAGTTCTGCGCCTCCCGCTGTCGCTCGGCCTTCATGCTGGCGATGACCTTCTCGGAGACGCTCTCCGGCAGTCCGAGCGTCTTGATGCCGACCATTGTCACCTCGACGCCGTAGTCCCGCAGCACCTCGGCCGCCAGGGCGTCCTTGAGCTGCTTCTCGATCTGCGTGATCTGCATCCGCGACGGGTCGGTGTTGACCAGGTCAGCCATGTTGTGCTGACCGATGACGCTTCCCTTGGCGCTGCGGAGCTTGGTGCGGATGAGCTCCTGGCCGGCCTTGGCCTCGCTGCCGCCGGAAATGTCCTTCACCGCGGTCTGGAACGTCAGCGGCTTCTTGATCCGCCAGGCGCAGAACGTGGTGAGCGTGATGTTCTGGTGGTCCCTGGTCACCAGCTCATTGGCGGCGTCCTCGAAGTCGAACGTCCTTGCGTCGTAGCGGACGATCTCCTGCACGAACGGCCAGCGCATGTGAAGTCCGGCGTCGTTAGCCCCGTCCATCACGGCCGTGGTCTTGCCGAACGTCCGGACGAGGACGTGTTCGGTGAAATCCACCTTGAACAGGAACATCCACGCCAGCAGCAGCAGGACCACTATCGCGACCATCAGCACCGTGGCGACGGCGCCCTTGCGGCCCCGGTTGTATGCCACTTTTCGCATTTCCTCGTATCTCCTGATATTTTTTGACATATGTCGGGCCGCCTCCGGAATCCCGGCTGGCGGTTTATCGTGCATGCTTACTTGTTGCCGCCGCCGGCGCCCTCGAAGGCGCTGTCCAGGCCGCGGCTCTCCCGCTCCCAGTTCATCCAGACTTCGATCTTGTCGGGGTCCACGCCGATGACGTACTTGATCATTGGGGGCAGGACCTCGTCCCACACGTCGAGCCTTCGATCCAGCACGTACATGTTCGGGCTGGCCTTCCAGGCGTCCAGCTCGCGCTGGAACCGCTCGGCCCTGGTGCGTTCGGCCATTTCCGTGCGAAGTTTGTAGGACCCGGCCTCGGCGACGAGCCTGGCCGGATCGCCGGCGGCACGGGCGAACATCGCGTCGGCCTGGCGGTGCGCGGCCGACAGGACCGGGGCGAAGTCGAACTTCGTTCCTTCCTTGAGGATGGCCAGGAGCTCGAGCAGGTTCCCGGCCTGCCGGGCGGCCAGGCGCTGCTTGGGCGCCCCGCCGGCGCCTGCCCCGCCGGGGCCGAGCTCGTCGAGCATCGGCCAGTCGGCTATCTGTTCGATCATCGCCCGGGTGTCCTTGTCCATCGCGCCCATGCGATCGCGCAGGAGTTGGGCGCAGCCGGCCTGCCCGGCGGCCGGGGACGCGGGGACGACGATCCTGCCGAGCAGCCCCTCACGGATGATCTCCTTGCGGAGCAGCTTGATGCTCTCGACGGCCTGCCGGACGTAGCCGCGGAGGTATTGGTCGAACTGGGCGGGTCTCCGGCTAAGGTTGGCCAGGCTGTCGAGCTGCTCGACCCGGCGTATAGCCATCGCAAGCTCCAGCGCCGCGTCGGGGTCGCCGGCAACCGCGGCGAGGGTCTTGTTGGCCTCGCCCTCGGCCTCGTAGCGGAGCCGGTCCTGGTTGCGCTCCGCCGCCAGGACGGCCTCGAAATCCTCCGCCGCCGAGGCCGGGGGATGGACGGCCGTGAGCTTTACGGACGCGACGTCCACGCCGAGGTCCAGCCCATCGGGTCCGACGGCCAGGGCGATTCGGTCCTGGAGTGCCTTTGACGCGTCGGCCCATCCGCTGGTCATGATTGCCTGCGGGCGGTCGGCTGCGCCGGGCTGGGTTGTATCGAGGGTGGCGCTGGCGCAGTAGCGGACCATCTCGCGGTAGGCGGCATTCTCGAGCATCTTGCCGGCATCGACGTACTTGTAACCGAACTTGTACGGGTCGGCGATGCGGTACTGCACGCTCAGCACGAGGTTGATGATGTTCACGGGCGGAGGAGTGTCGCCGGGGCCGCCGGGGGCGCCCGGCCCGGCCTGGGGCTGGGTCGCCGCGGCGTTGCCGGCCTGGACGGCGCCCTGGGCCGATGGGATCGCCAGCAGAAACTCCAACTCGCGGCGGGCGCCGTGCCTCTTGGTCCAGAGCTGGAGTTCCTGCCCGTTGACCACGTACGGCTCCTGGGCCTCGCCGACGCCCACCTGAAGGTCGTGGACCTTGCCGGTGTCGAATATCTGGACCGAGTCGATCGGCCAGGGCCACTTGGTGCTCAGGCCAGGCCCCAGCAGCCGCCCGGCCTGGGCCCGGCCCCAGTGCAGCACGACGCCGCGCTGCCCCTGGCGGACGATCACCACCCCGCTCATCGCCCAGAGCACAACCGCGCCCAGGAGGATCAGCGGCACCAGCGCCTTGCCGATAAGCTGGTAGAACCACGTCTTGGACACCTCGAAGCCGAACTGGTAGTTCAGCGTCTCGGCTATCGAGTGCCCGATGCGCGTCGGCTCGGCAAGCAGGCCTAGGACCCGGCTGTCATATGTCAGCCGGCGCTGCTCGCCGGGAACGCGCGGGCGGAATATGTCCAGCAGGAACATCACGACCAGTTCAAGGGCCAGCACGATCTGGATCGTCGGCACGGCCAGCGCGACGTACAGGTCCACGTTGCGGTACCCACGCCACCCGGCCCCGAACACGCACAGCACCGCCGCGATGAACAGCGTGCCGAGCAGCAACTGCGACGCGGCCGGACGAAGCGGGCGCCACTGGGCCTGGCTGCCCATGCCGGTGCAGTATCGGCTGAAGAGGAAGGCCAGGAAGCCCGGAATGATCACGAAGAGCATCCCCTCGGCGATGTTGACCAGCGGCCTGGCCGCCTCCTGCCCTGCGGCGAACATCGCTCCCGTCAGCACCAGGAATCCCATGGCGGCGTAGTAGGCGCCCAGCAGGAGTGTGAAGGACGGCACGACCCATTTCTCGATGAACCGCACCCGCGCCTGGGCCGGGCGGAGCGACAGGTCCCGCTCGCGATCGAAGATCCCTCCCGACTCGCCGTGGGCCGCCAGATCTTGCAACTCCTGCTGTTCCTGCAATTCCAGCTTCCGGCAGTAGAACAGCAGTGCCGTCATCAGCCAGACCAGCACGCCGCCGAGCATGTACCACATCGCCGCCTCCGCGGCATACGAAACGGTCCGCAGGGCGACGATCAGCATGACAAGCGTGAACGCCGACTGGAGCACGGCGCCAAGAAGGGCGATGTTCTTGCCTCGATTCTGCTGCTTCATGCAATGCACCTCATGCGGCGTTTACACCGCGGCCCGTCGGGCATACAATCCAGCCCGTCGAGGCAACCTTCAGGCCGCCGCGGGCGTAACACCGGTAGACCGGCCCCCAAGCGGCCGACAACGAGACAAAGAAAAAGAAGATGATCAGACTGTGGGCCATCACCTGTAATACGTTCCTTCAGACGATCCGTCAGCCGGTTTTTCTGGTAATGCTCATGGCGACGGTCGGTCTGCTGATATTCACCATGCCCTTCAGCGGCTACACGATGTCCGTTGACTTTCAGGAGACCGACTGGATGCTCCTTCAGGACCTCGGCCTGGGCACGCTGAGGGTATCGAGCCTGCTGATCGCGGCGTTCAGCGCCGCCGGCGTGCTTCGACGCGAGATCGAGGAGAAGACCGCGCTGATCGTCATCACCAAGCCGGTAACCAGGGCGGTGTTCGTGATCGGCAAGTTCCTTGGGGTGCTCATCGCGGCGGGCCTGGCGTACTACATCTGCTCGCTGGTATTCCTGATGACCGTCCGCCACAAGGTCGTCATAGCGCGGTACGACTCGCTGGACTGGGTGGTTATCACAATCGGCCTGTCGGGCCTGGCGCTGACGATCCTTGTAACCATGCTGGGAAACCTGTGGTTCGCCTGGCCATTCACGTCGACCGCGGTCTGGGCGGGGGCCGTGCTTATGACCGTCGCGATGATCGTCATCGGCTTCGTCGGAAAGGGATGGGTGCTCGTGCCCTTCGGCCAGGGCATTCCCAGCCAAATCCTGCTGGAACTGGCGGTGATGTTCCTGGCCTCGGTGGTGTTCGTGGCCCTGGCCGTCGCCGCCAGCACGCGGCTCAACCAGACAATGACCCTGCTGGTCTGCCTGGCGGTGTTCCTGCTCGGCTCGGCCCATCCGCAGATCATCGGCCACTGGGCCCGGCAGGCCCCCGTCGTGCGAGTGGCGGGCTGGATACTGCCGGACTTCAGCCAGTTCTACCCGCAGGACGACATGAGCCTCGAGGGCCGCCTGCCGCTGGGCCTGGTCGCACGGGCGGGCTTCTACTGCCTGCTCTACACCTGCGCCATGCTGGCGACGGCGGTGGCGATCTTCCAGACCCGCGAGCTGGAGTCGCAGGATTCCTCGGCCTCCGGGCCGGGGCTGGTACACTTCCTGGCGTGGACCGGCCGGGCAATCGCGGTAGCCTCCGGCCTGGCTGCCGTGACCATCCTCACCGTTCCGGCAATGTACGACAAGTTCAGCCTGCCCGTGCTGGCCGGCGCCGCGGCCCTGCTGGCCCTGGCGGCCGTGATCAACTGGATCGTCTGGGGCGCCTTCGGCTTCGGCCGGCGATGGAGCTGGTATCTGGTCCTGGCCGCGGCAGCCATTGTCGCCGTCGCGGGCACGGTGCTGCTGATAGCCGCCCCCCGGCTGCCGGACAGCGCCGAGGCCCTTACCCCAGTGCTGACCTTCACCGCAACCGCCGTCGCGGCCGGCATCGTCGGCATCCTGCTGTTGCCAAGAACGCGTCGTCATTTCAGATTCCAGGAAGATTGACCACATCCTGATTGCGGATTGTCCCGGCGCGCCGGGACGGATTGCGGATTCTTCCTGATCCATGCTGACAGCAGTCAATGCACCGCCAGACACACGCGCAGATTGCGGATCGTCCTTCAGCCGTACCGGCAGCAGCCATGCCTGCCAGGCACGCATCAAGAACGCCGCTTCCAAAAATCCGCAATCCGCAATCCGCAATCCGCAATTCCTTCTTACGTCGCCGGCACGGGCTCGGTGTGGACCTCGTGCCGCGGCTCTTCCGGCCGAACCGGCTCGTGCAGTTCCTCGCCGAAGCGAACCAGCCTTGCCGAGTTGAAGATCACGAACGTCGCCGCGGCCGCGTGAAGCACCGCGCCAATCACCGGTGTAATAATGTTCAGCACCGCCATCACCTCGAAGGTGACGATGAACGCCGCGCCGAACAGAAGGTTCTGATGTATGACGTTGATGGTCTTTCGGCTCAGCCGAACCAGCAGGCCCAGGCGGCGGAGGTTGTTGTTCATCAGGACGATAGTGGCTGAGTTCATGGCCACGTCGCTGCCGGCTGCGCTCATGGCGATAGACAAGTCGCCGGCCGCAAGGGCCGGGGCGTCGTTCACCCCGTCGCCGACGACTGCCACCTTCATGCCCTTTGCGCGGAGGGCGGCGACCAGTTCGAGCTTGTCGGCCGGAAGGACCTCGGCCTGGACCTCGGTGCAGCCCATCTCGCGGGCTACCCGGCGGGCCCAGGACAAGCGGTCGTCTGTAACCATAATCAACCCGCGTATGCCAAGCTCGCTAAGCTCGCTCATCGCCTGGCGGGCCTCGTCGCGGGTGCGGTCTTCCAGGCCGATCCAGCCGAGGGCCTTGCCGGAACGGGCGACATATAGCGTGCTAAGCCCCTCGGGCTCGGCGAACTCCTCGCCCGCCATGGCGGAGAAGTCAACGCCCTGCTCGGCCAGCCAGGCGCGCCTGCCGACCAGCATTTTCTGCCCGTCAACGGTTGCCTGCACGCCCCGCCCGGAGATTTCCTCGAACTGCGTCGCGGGCCTGGGCTCGACGCGGGCGCGGCCGGCAACGGCCAGAACCGCCCTGGCGACCGGGTGCTTGGAAAGCTGCTCGGCGCTGGCCGCGGCGGCCAGAAGGTCCGCCCCGTCCACGCCCGTGGCCGGCATCAGGCGGGTGACGCTCAGTTGGCCGGTCGTCAGCGTGCCGGTCTTGTCAAAGACGAAGGCGTTTATGTCCCGCGCCATCTCGATGCTCGACACGTCCTTGATGTATATGCCCAGCCTGGCGGCACAGGAAAGCGCAGCCACAACCGCCGTCGGCACGGCCAGCACCAGGGCGCACGGGCACGCGACGACAAGCATCGTCACCGCCTTGGACATGTCCTGGGTGAACAGCAGCACCGAGCCCGTGAGCATCAGGACTACCGGCGTGTACCACGAGGCGTAGCGGTCGATGAGCCTCATTATCGGTATGCGGGTCTGCTCGGCCTGGAGAATGAGCTTGCGGACCTTGCCCAGCGTGGTGTCCTCCCCGGAGCGCGTAACCTTCACGTCGATGGCGCCGCCAAGGTTGCTCGTGCCGCCGAAAACCTCGTCGCCGGGAGCCTTGTCAACCGGCAAGGACTCGCCGGTAATGTTGGCCTGGTTGATGGACGTCTGGCCGACGACTATCTCGCCGTCGGCTGGGATGTTGTCGCCCGGCCGGACGCGGACGACGTCGCCGCCGGTCAACTCGCGCGGGTCGACCATCTCCTCGCCGCCGCCGGCAGTCAGGCGATGGGCCTTGGTGGGCGTCAGGTGGACAAGGGCCTCGATGGATGCCCTGGCGCCAAGGGCCGTGCGGGTCTCGATCAGGTTCGCCAGCAGCAGGAAGAACGCCACAAGCCCCGCGGCCTTGAAATCGTTGCTCGCCAGGGCCGCGACCACCGCCAGGGCGACGATCTCGTCCATGTGCATGTGACCGTGGGTAAGGTGCTTGGCCGCGTGCGCCAGTATCGGAATCGCCAGCAGCACCGCCCCGACCAGCGCCAACGCGTCGCTGTAGAACGGGTCGGCAAATAACCAGTCGGCGATGTACGAGTTGATGACCAGCACGCCGCCGACGAGTATGCCCAGGATCAGCACGCTGATGCGCCCTTCCTGTGCCTCTATCGAGTGGTTCAGTATGTCATGAGCCATACGCAACTCCGCCAGGAATACCCATCTGCCGCCTGAACGTCCCGATACGCATCGGGACCTGCCTGCCGGCAGGCAGGCTCCGCAATCCTGAAGGCCAAGTATCAATAACCCACAACCGGCCCGGCCGCAAGAGAAGCCCAGCGCGGGCTTCGCCCTGCCTACCGGCAGGCAGGCCGCAAATGTTAAATGTTCAATCTGCCTGCCGGCAGGCAGGTGCCAAATGTTCAAAACGCCAGGACGGCGGCAAACATCATCGATAAAAGAATGATCCTGCGCGTTTGTGGACCAAAGTCGTTTCAGCGAGGATTCTACGTTCCGCAGGCGAGTCTAGTTCTAGGCAACGACAGTTTTTATGAGGGCGGCACGAGGCTTGCTCGCTTCAGCGAGCATGGGGGTGTTTCCCAGGTTCCGCCTTTCCCGGTTCCGGGTTCCGGGTTCCGGGTTCCAGGTTCCAGGTTCCAGGTTCCGCCTTTTTGTTTCCCGGAACCGCCGTTAGCAAGTCGGCCGTTGCATAAGCTCCGGCGGGCAGATAATCTGATGCTCTGTGCACCTACTACCTACTACCTACTACCTACTACCTACTTTTCGGGAACAGGCAGGGACGATTATGGCACTCAAGCCGGTAAAGATAGGCATCATCGGTTGCGGCAACATCAGCGGCACGTACTTCACGAACTGCAAGCGGATGGGAATCCTGGACGTGGTGGCCTGCTCGGACATCATCCTGGAGCGGGCCCAGGCCTCCGCCAAGCAGTACAACATCCCCAACTGCGGCTATAACGACGTGGTCCTGAACAACCCCGATATCGAACTGGTAATCTGCCTGACGCCGCCCAAGGTTCATACCGAAATCATGCTAAGCGCACTTGCCGCCGGGAAGAACGCCTACACGGAAAAGCCCTTCGCCATCCGCAAGGAAGATGGCTTTGCGACTCTTAAGTTGGCCAAAGAAAAGGGTTTGCTGGTAGGCGGCGCGCCGGACACCTTCATGGGCGCGGGCATCCAGACCTGCCGCAAGCTGCTGGACGAAGGGGCGATAGGCCGGCCCGTGGCGGTCACGGCGTTCATGTGCTCCGGCGGCGTGGAGGTCTGGCACCCGGACCCGGAGTTCTTCTACGAGACCGGCGGCGGGCCGATGCTCGACATGGGCCCCTACTACATCACCACGCTTGTCAACCTGCTGGGGCCGGTAAAGCGCGCCACCGGCTCGGCCCAGATCAGCTTCGCCGAGCGGACCATCACCAGCGAAAAGAAACGCGGCAAGAAGATCGTCGTCGAGACCCCCACTCACATTGCGGCCGTGCTGGATTTCGTCAACGCTACGGTGGCCACGCTGGTCATGAGCTTCGACGTGCAGGCTCACAACCTGCCGCGGATCGAGGTTTACGGCGAAACCGGCACGCTGAGCGTTCCGGACCCCAACTGCTTCGGCGGCCCGGTGCTCGTCGGGCGCCGCCGCAAGGAAAACGCCTGGACGGACATGCCGCTTACCCACGCCAACGCCGAGAACAGCCGGGGCATCGGCCCGGCCGACCTGGCCACCGCCCTGCGAACCGGCCGGAACTTCCGCCCATGCGGCGAATTGGCCTACCACGTGCTGGAGGTGATGCTCGCCGTCGAACAGGCCAGCCGCACCGGCAGGCACGTTGACATCGCCAGCACCTGCCAGCGCCCCGCGCCAATCCCGGCGGGGCTGAAGGATGCCGAACTGGACGAGTAGGATCGACCAAAGAGATTGCGGATTGCGGATTGCGGATTGCGGATTGCCCTTCGGCAGGCTCAGGGTCCCGAGCGAAGTCGAGGGGCGGATTTCCGCTATTGGGCGCTTCGTGATCCGCCAACAATGATTTGATGGGTGCGGCGGATGAATTGCTTCGTGCCACACCCAAGCGGAGCAAGGCGGAGCTTGGGGGTGTCCCGGAAAGCACCCCCAAGCCGCAAAACGGCGCGGCGTGGGTGTGGCACGAGGCCCATCAGGTAACGTGCAACGAACCAATAGTCCGCAAAGTCGAAGGGAAATCCCCAATCCCCAATCCCCAATCCCCAATCCCCCAATCCGCAATCCGCAATCCGCAATCCGCAATAGAGTCCCCCTTGCCCCGGCCGATGGATAGATTGGGCTGGATTGATTGGGCCGGGTATTGATTGCAAGGCCCGACTGACCTAACATTGAGAGGTGAGGCGTGTATGAAGCGTGAATGCGACAAGTGCGGCAAGCCGGCGACGGTGCATCTTACGGAGATCGCCGACGGCGACAAGATTGAGAAGCACCTCTGCGAGGATTGTGCGGCCTCCGAGGGCATCACGGTCAAGGCGAGCCTGCCGATAAGCCAGCTCCTGGAGGACTTCATACTTCAGTCGGCCGGACGGGAGGAGACTTCCGACCTGCGCTGCGACGTGTGCGGGCTGTCGTTCGCCGAGTTCCGCCAGCGCGGCTCGCTGGGCTGCCCGAACGACTACGACGCGTTCGCCGAGGTGCTCGACCCCCTGCTCCGCCAGGCCCAGGAAGGCGCCACCCAGCACATAGGCAAGGTGCCACGCCGCGCCGGGGGCGACCAGGAAAAGCAGAACGCCATCCTCCGGCTGCGAGTCCAGCTCAAGCAGGCCGTCGTGGCCGAGAATTACGAACGGGCGGCCGAGCTGCGCGACCGTCTCAAGGAAATGGAACAGGCATGAAATTGGCGGACCTTGCATGCGGTGCGGGTGAATGGCTCCGGGGCGCCGGGCCCATGCACGACGTGGTGATTTCATCCCGCGTCCGTCTGGCCCGCAACCTCGCCGGCGTGCCGTTCCTCGCCCAGTGCAGCCCCGAGCAGCAGAACGAGGTCGAGCAGCGCCTGCGCCGCGAGATCCTTGCCGCCGAAATCGCCAGAGAGGTCCTCTACGTCGACATCGCGGGCGCCTGCGAGCTGGACCGCCAGTTGCTCGTCGAACGCCACCTCATCAGCCGGCAGCACGCCACGGCGAGCCATCCGCGCGGCGTGGCAATCAGCAGCGACGAGACCTGCGCCATCATGGTCAACGAGGAAGACCATCTGCGAATGCAGGTCCTCCGCAGCGGGCTGGACCTGACCGACGCCGTCGCGGCGATCATGCGGGTCGACGACCTGCTGGAGTCGCGCCTGGACTACGCCTTCCACGGCAAGTACGGCTACCTGACCGCCTGTCCGACCAACGTCGGCACGGGCCTGCGCGTCAGCGTGATGCTCCACCTGCCGGCCTTGAAGATGACCGGCGAGATCGAGAAGGCCTTCCGCGCCGCCCACGACATGCGGCTGGCGATACGCGGGCTTTTCGGCGAGGGCACCGAGGCCAGCGGCGACTTCTTCCAGGTCTCCAACCAGACCACGCTGGGCAAGACGGAGGAGCAGATAGTCAACGAGTTCCTCACCGAGATGGTGCCGCAGTTCATCCAGTACGAGCGGCGGGCGCGGGAGGCGCTGATCAAACGCCGCGGCGTCGCCGTCGACGACAAGGCGAAGCGGTCGCTGGCGCTGCTGCGCACGGCAAGGCTCATCAACACCGACGAGACGATGTACCTTCTGTCGCTGGTCAGGCTGGGCATAAACATTGGCCGGCTCGAAGAAGTCGACCTCAAGACCATCAACGAGCTTTTCCTGCTTACCCAGCCCGCCCACCTCCAGAAGATGCTCGACAAGCAGCTTGAACCCGACGACCGGGCCGAGGCCCGGGCCAGATACATCCGCCGAAGGCTCGGAGCGGACTGAAGAGAAAAGTAGTTAGTAAATAGTAGGTAGTAAGTAGTAGCACGAAGCAGAAACGTCGGAATATCAGGGACTTGCCGGCAGGACACGGTAACCGGGAAGGGGACTGGCTCCGGAGTCCCGATGTGCATCGGGATTCGCCGCGGAGCCCGCAGGATCCCTTCGGGAGTGCCCTGTCCCCGCTGTGGGCAAAGTGCGTGACAACCGGAAGTCAGGACTTGACAGGCAGATTCGTCTTCTACTCTCCACTATCCGGCACCCGTTCAATATGAGTAAAATCAACCTAGGCACCGTGGCGCCGATCGGGTTCGACGACTTTCCGCCGGGTGCGTGGCTGGCCCGCCTCCGGCAGCTCGGCTGCACCGTAGTGCAGGCCTATCGCCGCCAGGATGCCGGAATCACCGTCGGGCAGATGAAGGATTACCTCGCCGAGGGCGGCCTGCCGTGCGACAGCATCCACGGCCTGTTCGGGCCGCAATACGACCCGTCGAGCACCAACGAGGCCGTGCGGCAATTCGCCGTCGAGACCTACCGCGCCGAAGGCCGGCTCGTGCTCGAGCTCGGCGGCTCGCTCGTCGTCGTACACTGCTCGCCCAGGCAGCTCCTGCCGGTAGCGCCGGGTGAGCACCGGATGCAACTGGACTGCCTGCGACGCAGCGTGGCCGAGTTGGGCGAATATGGCCGGCAGATCGGCGTGACCTACGCCTTCGAGAACCTGCCGCCCTATCACGGCGTCGGACGCGACGCGGCCGAGCTTGCCGGGCTGCTTGCCGACCTGGCCGCGCCGCACACAGCCATGTGCTTCGACACCGGCCACGCGCTGATGAACGGCGACGCCGCGGCGGCGATCGTGGCCGCCGGGCGGCAGATCGCGTACGTACACTTCTCCGACAACAGCGGCCTGGCCGACGAGCACGAAATGCCCACCCGCGGCAAGCTCGACTGCGACGCCGTCGCCGACGCCCTGGCCGCCGTCGGATACGCCGGCACGCTGATGCTGGAGGTCTTTCGCCCCATCGCCGTACTCGATGAAATGATCGCCGCCAACTATGCCGGCCGCCTGGCGGCAATCGTCGCCAGGGCGTCCGGCGCCCGCTAGCGCGAAGCCTTTGGAGTGCGGTGGCAGAGCCCTGCGTAGCTTCAGCGAAGCAGGGCGCCGACACCGCTTTGGATCGCGGACGTGCGCCATCCAATCCAAAGCGGCGGCGTCGCCCTGAAGGGCTTTGCCGCCGCACTCCAAAGATGGCTGCCGCCTGACCGCACAAAGTCATTTAGAGCCGGGGTGCTCCCCGCCGGGCAGCGCCGCTCTCCCGAGCGGCTCTCAACGCGCCAATCGGGAGACCTGCCTGCCGGTAGGCAGATTGGCGTTCCCGGGGCCGCCCTGCCAGAAGCTTTTGCCTTTGTCACCGCCCGCGGACAAGCGTATGATCCATCCATGGCCAGAATGGCAAAAAACAAGCCGCCGAAAGTCGCGCCGAAACTTGCGCCGAGAGCCGCGCCGAAAGTCGCGATCGTCTCGCTGGGCTGTCCGAAGAACCTCGTCGACAGCGAGAAGCTCCTCGCGCACCTGGCCGAGGGCGGCTGCGTCGTAGGCGCGCCTATGGACGCCGCCGACGTGGTCATCATCAACACGTGCGGTTTCATTGCTCCGGCCGTGGCGGAATCGCTCGAGGTAATCGCCGAGGCGCGCCGCCTCAAGACCGCAGGGCAGGTCAGGCGAATCGTCGTCGCCGGGTGCCTCGTCAACCGCCTGGGCGAGGGCCTGTTCGACCGCGCAGCCGGCATCGACGCCATCATCGGCGTCAACGACCGCGACTCGATCCTCTCAGCCGTGCTGGGCGAGCAGCGCGTCGCGCGCATCTCCGCAAGCCCGGCCAGGCCCGCCGGCGACGCGGGGCGGTTCCGCCTTACCCCCACGCACACCGCCTACCTGCGTATTGCCGAGGGCTGCTCGCGGCGATGCACGTTCTGCACAATCCCGTCCATCCGCGGCCCATTCCGCTCCAAGGCCCCCGCCACGGTCCTGGCCGAGGCCCGCGAACTGCTGGCCAGCGGGGCCGTCGAGCTGAACGTCATCGCGCAGGACACCACAAGCTACGGCCGGGACCTCGGCGGCTCCGACACGCTGGCCAAGCTGCTGCGAAAGCTCGACAAGCTCGACGGCGTGGAGTGGATCCGGCTGCTGTACGCCTACCCGATGGGCTTCGACGACGACCTGATCGACGCCATCGCCTCGTGCGAGCACGTCGTACCGTACGTTGACATGCCGCTTCAGCACATCGCAGACGGCGTGCTCAAACGCATGGGCCGGCGCGTGACGCGAAAGCACATCGAGCGGCTGCTGGTCAAGCTCCGCCAGCGCGTCGAGGGGCTCGTGCTGCGTACGACATTCATCACGGGCTTCCCCGGCGAGATGCGC
>CAYOBS010000023.1:0-19622 GCA_964402305.1 uncultured Planctomycetaceae bacterium
GTGCTACTCACGGGCAAGATGCCCGTGCTACTCACGGGCAAGATGCCCGTGCTACGGCCGGGGCCCCGCCGGATCCCGGCAGGCCTGGCGTCGGCAGGCCTGGCGTCGGCGGGCCGGGTGCTTCGCGGATTGCCATGAATACTTGTCATGATTTCGTCATTCCTCGAGCGGTGAGCCTAATTGCTGCCCGGCGTCCACCCAGGTACCGGGCTTAGTGCCGTCTTGGTTTGTATCGGTTTGCTGCACTCCAGCCGCCCGTAGGTAGCAGAGTTCGAAACCGTCATTGTGGTCAGCGTCACCCCGGTGCCGTTGCCGGCGCTCAACGCATCTCGCAGAATGACCGTGGTGGTGTTTGTGACGGACTGGACAACGGATACCTGCGCGCTGCGGCTGTCGATGACGACCGATCCCACCTTCAGGACGTCAGCGTAGGTGGCAGTGACGGTCACCGTCGAGCCGGGCGTCCCGGCCGCGACCGTGGACGAGGGCATATCAGTTGCGCTTACCGTGCCCAGAGCGCCCGTTGTGTCGCGGATTATCGTGTATGGGACTATGATTACGTCGTAGTCATTGGCAAACGTGGACGTGGTTGCGTCAAGTCCCCGTCGCTTCATGAGGACCGCTGCGCCGTAGGGGGTGCCGGTGGTGTTCCAGGGGTATTGCAGGTCGCCGGACCCAAAATAGCAATCGGCGCCGGTGCCCGTCTTTAGCCACCTGTACGGGGCGGTGCTTGCCGGGATGGCGTTTTTGTTGTCGGTCGTGTGCCGCACGCGCGCCTGAACCATCGCCAGGGAGTTGTCGCCGATCAACTGGCGCATGATGTCGTCGATTGTCCGGATGTGAACCTGGATTCCCGCGTGCAGCGCCCCGGCCACCATCGCCATGCCGACCGCCAGCACACCCATGGCGATCATGATCTCCGTCAGCGTGAAGCCGGTGGCATGGGCGTCTCGCCCATGAGTTGCACGGCCGTCTCGGCCGTGGTGCGCAGGGCCGGGACGGCCCTGCGCCCTGCCTGACCGGCAGGCAGGCTCGCGGGCAGGATGCCCGTGCCACTGCACCAGGCTGCGGCTGGCACGAATTGTCGTTTCGCCGGTTTGCATGGTTCTAGTCCCTTTTGTAAAGCTGACCCGTGTGAACGTTCAGGGGCAGCAACTGGGCGTTCTCATTGAGGTAAGCCACCTTCTTGTTGTCTGCCGCCGATGAGTACTCGGCGACGTCGAACATGGTTATCGCCGTCGCGGCGTAGCGGTCCTGGACGTAGTCGGTATTGGCAAGTCGCCAGAGCCTCTTGGCGCCGAATCGGGTCACATCAGTGGTGGCGACATCATTGAAGATCGGGCTTTGGTCGTTGAATTTGATCGGATCGCCGTTGACGAACCGCGTTACCGCCCCGAGCGGGTTGAATATCACCGAGAAAGTGGTGAACTTTGTCATATTCTCTGCCGCCGCGCCCTCGAACAGAGACGAGGCGCTGTTGCCAATCGTGGCCTCCAGAGTGCCCTGGACGGCCGGCGGTGGGGGCGGTGTCACCGCGTCGCTGGCGTAGCCGAAAGCGATGTTGCCGGGAATGCGCTGGGGCGCCATGCCCGGTATGAGATCGAAGTATTTCTTCTCGGAATCGTAGGAGATCAGGCCCGAGAAACACACTTCCTTGAGCTCCGGGCGAAGCAGTCCGTCCCCCGCATCGTTCAGCGCATCGGCCATTTGCACGTGAACGCCGGCGTATGTGCTGGACAGCACCGCCCTGGCGCGGGCGGCCGTGATCTGCGCGGAAATAAGATTGTACGCCTGTGCATCGGCGCCCGAGTTGAACAGGGCGACGATGCTCGGCAGCGCCATCGACGCCATGAGCGCCACCAGACCGATGACAACCATCATCTCCAGAAGGGTGAACCCCGCCAGCCGCCCCGCCCTGGCGGCCCGGCGGCCTGATATTGTGAGGGTCTTGGTCATCATGCTCTTCCTCGCGCCGCGCGACTGCGGCGATCAGTTCATGTCGCTGTAGATGTTGTCCTTCTGGTACTGTTTCTGCAACGTGGGATTGGTCTTGTACTCTTTCTCGTACCCGAATATGCCGTCCGGCCCGGCGGAAACTATCACCGGCTTGCCGCCGACGCCCCAGTCGTACAGGTACAGCATCGACTTGCCGTAGGCGTCGATGGTCGGCACGCCGTCAGTGAACGGGCGCGTAGCCCGATAAATCGGGCCGTTGGGGCTGCCCGTCGAAAGTAATGCGAGAAGGCTGGTCATCACCTGGTTCGGGTCCGACGCGGACGTCAGGTCGGGTTTGTACACCACGTTGGGCACGCTGCCTGTAACCTTGCGGTAGGCGTCGATAGCGGCCATGAGCCTCTTCTGGTTGCTGAGGGTCTCCTGCTTGCGCCCCTGTTCGATGACGTACCAGCTCACGCCGACGATAAGCCCCACCAGCACCGACAGTATGAACATCACCAGCAGCAACTCGACCAGCGTGAAGCCCCATCGAGAAGGATGTGCCGGCCTGGCGGCATGAGTTTCATGCCTGGTTCTCATGGAATGGTCTCCTTGAGGTGAAACGAGAAGTTCGCTATGTCGTCGATCTTTGTGGTGGTCGCGGTGACCGGGGGCGCCCACAGCCGGTCCGGACCCGGCGAAAGCAGGATGTAGTCCTGGCGATAGTAAGGATTGCCGGTGATCCAGTCTTTGAAATACGCTATCGCGGTTGGGCCCTTGGCGGCGGTTGTGTTGTTGTCATTCGAATTGTAGGTCTTGCTGCCCGCGTCAAATCGATAGTAAAGGATGGTGTTGCCGAAGGCGTCCTGGAATACCGGCGCGGTGTCGATGCCTTTTTCATCCTTGGTCGCAAGGGGAAGTTTCTGCGACACGTACGGACCGTACTTCTTGCTGCCCGCCCGAACCAGCCTGAAGCCGGGACCGCTCAGGCCGTCCTTGGTGCTGTCGCCATAGCCCGTAAGGCACTGCGCCAGGCCGGCGGCGCCGGATTTTTGGGGGCTTACCGTCGGCCAGGGCTTGCCGCCGGGGGCGGGGAAGCTGCCGTCACTCGGCGGCAACTCGCCGATGTCCGTTCGGTAGCTTTCGACGCCCATCGTCAACTGATGCATGTAGCCCTTCGTCTGGTCGATCAGGAACATCCTGCGGACTGACTGGACCGACGGGGCGACCAGCCCTATGAGCATGCCCAGGATGATGATCACGGTAAGCAGTTCCACCAGCGTGAAGCCCCGCCGTGGCGGCCCCGCCGGCCGGACTCGCGGCCCCTGGAGGCGATTGGCCTGTCTGTCTGTGCCTGTGCTCACCCGTACGCTCCTAGTTGTGGAAGTTGTCGACCGGCGAGGAGAAGTACAAACGGTCCGTGCCCGCCGCCGAGATGACGAACAGGCCGTCCTGATACACCACCACCACCGGCGACGATTGCTTCAGAACTTGCGTCAGGATGGTTGCCGATGGCGCGGAGTTGCCGGTGGGAGGGCTACCCGGGATGACGTACTTCGAGTTGTCCGCGACCCAGTACTGCGCGACCACGCCCTTCTGGCCGAGGTGGGAGGGATAGTACACGATCGCCATTGTCTCGTTTGAGTAGTCGATGATGCTGTTAGCGACGGTGTTAGACCCGACCGTGACTGTGCCCAGAATGTCCTTTTCCAACTGGCCGTAGTTCGAGACCGGGAACTGCCCTTTGGTAAGGTCGTTGGGGGAGTTGCCGTCCGGTATCCAGAACAGGCAGCGTGCCAGCAGGGCGCTGCCGGCGTTCGCATACGTTCCGCTGCTGAGCCAGGTGAGCTGCGTGGCGTCCTGCCCCGGATAGTAGCGGTTGCCGGTGGCCGACATCTTGTATATGTTGCACCCGTCGTCAAGCGCCCTTATCCGCACCGCCAACTGCATCTTCAGCTTGTTTTCCAGCACCGCCTTTATGGTCGGCACGACCATGCCGACAAGCAGGCCGATGATGGCCACCACCGTCAGCAGTTCTATGAGCGTGAAGCCGTCGATGCGTTTGACTTTGATCCTGTGGGTTTTCATGTTTCAGCGTCCTTTCCGGCTGGCCGGTTGCTACTGGCCCTGCATGCCCTTGAGCATGTCGATCATCGGCAGGAAGAGCGACACGACGATGTAGCCGACGATGGTGCCCAGCGTGATGACCATCAGCGGCTCCAGCAGCGCAATCATCGAGCTGACCAGCACGCTGACCTCTTCGGCGTACGTGTCGGCCACCTTTTCGAGCATCTTGTCCAACTCGCCGGTTTCCTCGCCGACGTCGATCATGTTGACGACCATCGGCTCGACGACGTGGCTCTGGCGCAGCGGCTCGGCGAAGCTTTCGCCCTCGCGGATGCCTTCGCGCACCTTGCCCAGCGCGCGGGCGAACACCTCGTTTCCGGAGGTTTCGCGGGTGATGCTCAGGGCCTCAAGGATTGGCACGCCCGCGGACAGCAGGGTTCCCAGCGTCCGGCAGAACCGCTCGACGCCTGTTTTGGCGTTGATCCGCCCGATCACCGGGATCATCAGCTTCATCCGGTCGACAAACAGTCGTCCGGCCGGCGACGTCTTGACCATCTTGAAGATGAGCCAGAGCAGCACGGGCGAGAGGACGATGACGGCCCAGCCGCCGGCTGCGATCCAGTGGCTTACGTCGATAAGGCTCTGCGTCATGGTGGGCAGTTTGCGGCCCATGTCGTGGAAGATTTTCTCAAAGGCCGGGATGACGAAAACCATGATGCCCGTGACGATCAGCATCGCGAAGCTGATGACCATGATCGGGTAGATCATCGCGCCCTGGACCTTCTTCTTGAGGGCCTGGCTCTTTTCGAGGAAGTTGGCGAGCCGGCCCAGGATGACGTCCAGCACGCCGCCGAGCTCGCCGGCGCGGATCATGTTCGAGTACAGCGGGCTGAAGACCTTCGCGTGCCGCGCCATCGCGTCAGAGAGCGTCACGCCGGACTCGACGTCCTCGGCCACCATTCGCACCGCCATGCGCATCGGGCCGGGCTTCTGCTGTTGCTCGAGGATTCGCAGGCTGCGAAGGATAGGCAGGCCGGCGTCGACCAGGGTCGCCAACTGCCGGGTGAACTGGGTAAGCAGCCTGGTTGGCACGGAACCGACCTTGCGGCGCTGGGTGGCGCGGGCCTGAGTCGCGGTCCCGCCCGCGGTCGGGCCCTTGCCCCGCTTGGCCGCTCGCTCCTTGACCTTCGTGGGGAAGTTGCCCATCGCGCGGACCTTGGAGGCCGCCTCCTCGTTGGTGCCCGCGTCGACCGTTCCCTTGACGGTCTGGCCCACGGAATTCAGGGCTTCGTACTGAAAGGTTGCCATTGCCTACTCCTGTATCTGCTCGGTTGCTTTGCTCTGAAAACGTCGTCAGAGAGGAGAAAGTGGTAAGTAGACCTGCCTGCCGGCAGGCAGGCCGCGGAAGAAGTCCTGCCAGTTGCTTTCGATGCCCATTCAAACCGGACGTCAGCCGCTTTTTCCACTTTCTCCTTTCTACTCTCTTCCGCTCTGTGTGCGACCGCCGGTCGCACACCGTCATACCTCTTCCTGGATCGTCTGGGAAATAACCTCTTCCACCGTCGTCGTGCCGTCAAATATCGCCAGCAGCCCGCTCTCGCGGAGCGTCCTCATGCCGCGCTTGCGGGAGGCCTCGCGAATCACGCCGGTGCTGGCCCGCTTCATGATCAGCGAACGAATGTCATCGTCCAGAAGCATGATCTCGAAAATCGCCTGCCGCCCGCTGTAGCCCGTTCCGCGGCAGTACTCGCAGCCGGCGCCGTGGAAGAACGTCCTGTCCTTGAGGACCTCGGACTTCAGGCCCATCTCGATCAGGATCTCCTCGGTCGGCTTGAACTCCTCCTTGCACCGCGTGCAGATGGTTCGCACCAGGCGCTGGCCTATGATGCCTTCCAGCGTCGCGGTGATGAGGAACGGCTCGAGCCCGAGGTCCAGAAGGCGGGCAACCGACGACGGGGCGTCGTTGGTGTGAAGCGTCGAGAAGACGAGGTGGCCTGTAAGCGACGACTGGACCGCGATCTCCGCGGTTTCCAGGTCTCGCATCTCGCCGATCAGGATGATGTCCGGGTCCTGACGCAGGAAGTGCCGCAGGCACCGCGCGAACGTCAGCCCGATATCTGAATTGGTCTGCACCTGGATAAGCCCGTCAATGTCATACTCGACCGGGTCCTCGCTGGTGAGGATCTTCGTCGATACGTCGTTGAGCTCGTTCAGGGCCGAGTAAAGCGTCGTGGTCTTGCCGCTGCCGGTCGGGCCAGTTACCACCACGATTCCGTTGGGACGGTTGATGAGCTGCCGCACCACGCGAAGGTCGTCCTCGCGAAGGCCGATGCGGTCGAGGTCCAGCGAGACGTTCGATCGGTCCAGAACACGCAGGACCACGCTCTCGCCGAACATCGTCGGCAGCACCGCCACGCGAAGGTCCACCGGCTGGCCGTCGATGACCAGTTCGATTCGCCCGTCCTGGGGAAGCCGCCGCTCGGCAATGTCCAGGTTCGCCATGACCTTGATGCGAGAGGCGATGGCAATCGCGATCGACTTGGGCGGCGGAAGCATCTCGTAAAGCACGCCGTCGATGCGGTAGCGCATCTTGAACTCCGTCTCGAACGGCTCGAAGTGTACGTCGCTGGCCCGGTTGCGGATCGCCTCCAGCAGAACCATGTTCACCAGGCGCTTGACCGGGTTGGCCTCGGCCATCTCCTTGATCGTGTCCAGGTCGATGCTCTCGCCGCGGTCCTGAAGCAGCGCCAACTGGTCGTCGCCGGCGATCTCGTTGATGATGTCGCCGATCGACGCGGGCTCCACGTCGTAGTACTTCAGCAACGCCATCGAGAGCTGATCGGGATCGGCGATCTTCGCCGTCACCGCGAAATCCATCAGCGTCCGCAGGTCGTCGGTTGCCCGGAAGTTGTCCGCCGAACTCAACGCCACCACCAGGTGGTTGGTCAGCGGATCGTACTCCAGCGGAACCACCTGGTAGGCGTTGGCCATCTGCGAGGGAATCTTGTCGATGACGTCGGCGGGAATGTCCAGCGACGTCAAATCGACGTACTCCATCCCAACCTGGTAGCCAAGAGCCAGCGTCCGCGTCTTGGCTTCGAGGTAGCCCAGGTCGATCAGGATCTGCCCGATCGGGCCGCCACGTTCCTTCTGAACGTCCAACGCCTCGTGAACCTGCTGGCGGGTGGCCGCGCCGATCTTGACCAGGATCCGCCCAAGGCGCTGGCCCTTCAACTCGCTTACATCCACCTTATTGGGCATTAGCTCTGGCATGGCCTATTTCCTCAACTCCGAAACCGCGTCTTCCGGCAAGCCCTGCTGGATCGTGATCCGGCCGTTGCGAATGCCGTCGATCTTGTCGCGCATTTCGGCCGGGGTGTGGCTGCTGTCAACCGTGTCCTCCTCCGAGATCTTGCTCTGGGCGAAGAGCTGGAGCAGGTGATCGTCCAGCAACTGCATGCCGAATTTCTTGCCGGTCTGGATCGAGGAGGGAATGCGGTACACCTTGTTCTCGCGAATGAGGTTGGCAATGGCGTTGGTCACCACCATGAACTCGAAGCCCGCGATTCGCCCGCGGGTGTCCTGCCGCGGAATCAGCGTCTGGCAGAGCACCGCGATCAGCGACGAGGCCAACTGGATGCGAATCTGCTCCTGCTGGGCCACGGGGAACTGGTCGACGATACGCGTGATCGTGCCCTGGGCACTGGTCGTGTGAAGCGTGCCGAAGACGAGGTGGCCCGTCTCGGCCGCACGCAGGGCCGCTTCGATAGTCTCCAGATCGCGAAGCTCCCCGACTAGGATCACGTCGGGGTCCTGGCGAAGGGCGCGACGCAGGGCCTCCGTGAAGCTCGGTACGTCCACGCCCACCTCGCGCTGGTTGACCATCGACTTCTTGTGCGAGTGGTAATACTCCACCGGGTCCTCGATGGTGATGATGTGCTTGTCGAAGTGCTCGTTGACGTAGTCGATCATCGTCGCAAGAGTGGTGGTCTTGCCCGAGCCGGTCGGGCCGGTTACCAGGAACATCCCCCTGGGCCGGCGGCAGAGGCTCTTGACGATCAGCGGCAGGCCGATCTCCTCGAAGCTGAACAGACGGGACGGAATCAGCCGAAGCGTCAGCGACAAGTGCCCGCGCTGCCTGAACACCGCGGTTCTGAACCGCCCGGCCCCGCCAAACTCAAACGCGAAGTCCGTGCCACCCTGCTCCTGAATCTCCTGCTGAGCACGCTCCGGGGTGATGGCCTTCATCAGGGCCACCGTGTCCTCGGCATCAAGGATCTTCGTTTCCAGAGGGCGAAGCCGGCCATGCAGCCGCAAGGTCGGCGGACGGCCCACGTGAAGGTGCAAGTCACTGGCGCCGCGTTTGATACAAGTGTCCAGCAGCCTTTCTATACTGATCGTCGCCATGGGTATTCCTCATTCGATTATTCGTGGCCTCAACTCGCTTGACAAGAGCCCAGAGGCCACGTCGTTGGAGCATAACGGCATAACAATAGACAAAATAATAGGTTAGCACCTTCACTTGCCGTCGCCTAATCCGAAATCAGATCGGATGCCTGGGTGATGCGGACCAGTTCGTCAGGGGTGGTTACGCCATTGACGATCTTGGTTCTCCCATCCTCCAGAAGGCCTCGCATGCCCGCGGCCCGGGCGGTCTTTCGGATCTCATTCAAGGGCGCCCGGTTGAACGCCATCTCGCGAATCGAGCTGTTCATTTCCATCAATTCAAAGATGCCCTGCCGGCCCCTGTAACCAGAGCCGCCACAACTGCTGCAACCTCTTCCGCGATAAAAGGTTCGGCCCTGAATCTCATCCGGCCGAAATCCCAGAACCCGCAGTATGCGAGGATCAGGGTCCGGGTACACTTCTTTGCAGTCTGGGCAGATGATCCTGATAAGGCGCTGCCCCATGACCGCCTGGATACTGCTGGCCACCAGGAAGGGCTTGACACCCATGTCGATCAGACGCGTAATTGCTGATGGGGCGTCATTAGTGTGCAGTGTACTGAAGACCAAGTGTCCAGTAAGTGCGGCCTGAATTGCGACCTCAGCCACCTCCATGTCGCGGATTTCGCCCACCAGAATGATGTTTGGCGCCTGTCGCAACATCGACCGGAGGATTGCGGCGAACGTCAGGCCGATCGGCTCGTTGACCTGGCACTGGTTGATGCCCGTGAAGTTGTATTCCACGGGGTCCTCGGCCGTGATGATCTTACGGTCGGGGCGGGTGAGCTCGTTGATGGCCGCGTACAGCGAGGTGGTCTTGCCCGAGCCGGTTGGGCCGGTGACCAGGAACACGCCGTTGGGCCGGCGGATGATCCGCTGGAACTGCGCGTAGTTGTCGGCCTCAAAGCCAAGCGACTGGATGCCCAGCTTGGCCGAGTCCGGCCGGAGAATACGAAGGACGACGCTCTCGCCGTGGTAGCTCGGCAGGGAGGAAACGCGGAAGTCAATGTCCGAGCCGGAGACACTCATCTTGATTCGGCCGTCGCCTGGCATACGGCGCTCGGCGAGGTCGATGCCAGCCATGATCTTAAAGCGGTTAATGACCGGACCTTGCATTCGCTTGGGGATGTTGTCTCGCTCGAGGCACACGCCGTCCACGCGGTAGCGGACGCGCACGCGGTTGGCCATTGGCTCGATGTGGATGTCCGACGCCCGCATCTTGACGGCCTCGCCGATGATCATGGTGACAAGGCGGATGATCGGGGCCGAGTCCTCGTCGAGCTTTTCGTCGCCTTCGCTGTCGCCGTTGCGCTCGCCTTCCTCCATGAGGTGAACCTGGTGGTCGAGGCTCATGTCCGAGCGGATGAACTGCTCGATGTAGTTTCGCATCTTGCTCTTGGAGGCCAGGCACGGCTCGAGATCGAAGTTGAGGCGGAACCTCAACATATCGAGCGTTTCCAGGTCCAGCGGGTCGGTTATGACGATTTTGAGCTTATCGTTTTCCCGACCCAGAGGCAGCACGAGGTGACGCTTTATGATGTCGTCGGGAATCAGGTGCAGGTCCGTCGGCACGACCACGTTGCGGTCGAGGTCGATGTATTCCATGTCGTACTGGGTGGCCAGGGCCTTGGTGACATCTTCCTCGTCGGCCAGGCCCAGGGCGATCAGGGCCTCGCCGATCCTCAAGCCCTCCGCTCGGGCATGCTCCAGGGCCTCATCGACCCCGGACTGCGTCACGACTCCCCACTTGACCAGAATCTCACCGAGACGCTGTCGCTGTTTTCTTGCCATAAAACTCACTCATTGCCGGAAAGCTATTGCCATCTGCCCTGTGCCGGTTGCCATCCGGCATCAGGAGAAGACTCCGAGTATCATCGCGCCGCAGTCCCGCGGAAAGCCGGACTGCCCTGGATCACGGATCACGCATCCTGAATCTTAACAGACCCGACGCGACAGGGTCAAGATTCAATGTGGGTTCAGGAAAAAGATGATCCGCGGATTGCGCGAACCGCCGCGGATTGGGGGCTTCTCAAAAGCATCCGCGAAATCGGCGGAATCCGCGGATGAACGTGTTTGCGTTAAACAAAATGGTCAGTTCATCGGGCCATGGCCATGAGCCTTGCGGATCTGCTGCGCCGCGCCAAGCAGGTGACGGTCGGACTTTATCACCGACGTGAAATTGCCCGTCGTTATCCCGAGCGACGCCGCCGGGGGCGCCAGCCGGCCTGTCGCACTTTCGAGTAAATCCAGCAGCACCGCCGCGACCTGCCAGAGCCGGCGATCCTTCCGTCCGATCCCCAGCCGCTTTGTCCCGGCGGCCGGGCCGCCTCGTGCGACGAACAGGCACTCGCTGAGCACCTCCGTAGGCCGGAAGTCCGCCAGGTCGGCCGGGCAGCGAAGTTGCAATGCGATGTTCATCCGAAGCCGCCGCAGCGCCTGGAGCTTGTTGTCATGCTGAGACCGCGACTCGTTGGCCAGCGCGGTTATCCCCGTCGGGCGGTGGTGCAGCCGGATGGCCGAGGAAACCTTGTTGCGATGCTGCCCCCCAGGCCCGGATGACTTGTACGTGTGTACCTCGCACTGCCCAAGCAGCTCCGCATCGTCCGCCGCCAGATACCGGTCGCGCTCATTCATGCCGCCATGATACCCGCGGCCGGCGGCCGGCCGCCAGCAGCCGGTAGCCAGCAGCCGGTAGTCCCGGCGCGCCGGGATAGCCGGTAGCCCGCTTCGTTCTCCGAATGAGCCCGTTCAAGGACCAAACCGTCGCGATGGCACCTTGAGCCCTGTGTTAGCGGCAATTTTAATTGCTACTCTCTTGAAGTCGTCGTAGGCTTCGCTGACGGCGTGGGCATGTGCCCCGAGTGCGCCATCGGCAGCCTTCAGGAAGAACATGGGCTTGCGGGCTTCCTGCGCAAGAGGCATTAGGCTGCGATAGTCCTTTAGCTTGGCGATGCAGTTGGGATCGGTGTCGACTGTGACGGAGAGGTCGGGTGTCTGTTCGAGCACGGCCTCGGCATAAGTTGCGGGCATTCGCGCGATCCATCTGTCGAAAGCCTTGACCGGGCGGTCAAGGCGAATGGAGTGGCGGAGCACCATGTAACCGACTGGCTTGATTAATCCGGACGGAAGTCCGAGGTCGGCAACCGGATTTTTGGCCAGCCGCTCCTTCCATTCGCTGCGCCATCGGCGCAGCGCGGGGCCAAGGTTTTGCAGGCCCTGAATGGAGAACAGATCGGGGCCAAGCGGTATAACGACGAAATCGGAGGCAATCAAGGCGGCACGGTTTATTGCACCGAGGTTAGGTCCGAGATCAATCAGAGCAACGTCGGCCTTGTGCATGTCGCCCGCCTTCTGGATGATGCGCCAGAAAGCAGAAATGACCCGAAAGGCCCTCTCGTCGCGGTCCATGCACTTGGGCCAGACTTCGGAGAGTTGATCCTCGAACGTGGACAAGGCCATATCGCCAAGGATCAGTCCAAGTCGCTCGGTGACGATTTCGACGTGAGGGTCCTCAACATCACCGATACCTCGTTTGAGCGGCTGGACCGCACCGAACACCGTCTGGGGGTGCCCATTATCGGGCATAAGCTCTTCGAGCCGCTCTTCATCCAGAAAGGCGGCCGTTAGGTTGCTTTGAGGATCGAGGTCTGTCGCGATGACCCGAAGTCCGCGATCAGAGAACATCCACGACAGGTGGTAGACCATGGATGTTTTGCCCACGCCGCCCTTGTTATTGAAGAATGCAATGATAGGAATGCTCATTGGCGCCTCCTGAGGATGACACCTACGTAGGAGTCCTCGACCTGAAACTCGGGTGGATGGTTGCCGTTCTTGGCCATTTCTGCGCGAGCCATCGCGATGCCATAGCCGAAGCGTTGAACATATCCGAGTTCCTTCATGACCGCGGCGAGGTTCGGGTTGCGGTAATCGTATGCGCCGGGCTTGCCAAAGTTCTGCTTTGTAACCAGGCCGTAGGGCCCGCCGGGGTTCTGCACCTCAACGCGGTCATTGAACCAGAAAAGCCGGACTGGCGCATTTGTGTTCTCGTAAGAACGGTGCAGTACAGCGTTGCGTACGATCTGCTGGAGAGCGACGATTGGGTAGTCGGGCGTCCGGATTTCAACAGGCCCGGTAGTGAAGTCTGGCGACGATTGCAGGTTGTTCTTGATGAGGTCTTCGAGTTCACCGAGGAGGTCGGGCAGAGCCCCCCGCACCTCTTTCTGGTTTCTTACAGGGTCGCCCAAGGCCATCCCGTCGACCCGAAGGAACTGCACATAGGCGCCTGGGATCCAGTCCGTCGGCATCTTGCCAACGGCAAGAATGCCCAGCATTGTCGGCCGTACGGGCGGGCCCGGATGAGCGAATCTTAAGGCTACCAGTTGATGTTCTAGTGAGCGTTCGTTCTGCTCGATAACTTCCGGTGCAACGGCAGAAGGCAGATATGTGCGGCGGAAAAGCAGTTCGTCAATGGTATCAAGCTCAGCTGAAATGATGGGCCTGATGTCGGCGGGCAGATCACGGAATCGCCGTTTTTCGTTCAGGCGACGCTCATCGTCAGGACTTGCGATCCCACGCCGGGGACCCGAACGAATCCAGACGACACCTTTAAACCTTACGGGGGGAGAGTCAGATGGATGAACAAACACAACCGCGACATCGTGACCCTTGAGACGGCGCTTTTGCACGTCTAAGGAAGGAAAAGGCAGGATGTTGCCGTCCCCGCGCGCCGACGCGAGATTCTGAAGCATACTATCGGTGATATCGAGGCCGACCGCTTCGCCCGTGTCGCTGACCCCTATGAAAAGGACACCTGGCTCCCCGTGGCCAGGCAAATCGTTGGCAAAAGCGCAAATGACCTGCCTGATCTTGTCACCATCCGAAGGCGACTCCTTCCGCTCGACACGATCCGATTCCAAGTCATTAAGCATAGCCTCAAGTTCGGCGTCGGTCATGCGATTATCCTTTACGGGCATTCGGGCCGCATCTCGCGGCAGCTTTCCCAATCCGCCACGTCATTCTATTGGATATCAAGGGCTACTGCAAATAGGTAGCCGCGCCTTCTCCCGCCGTTAGGTTTCTTTTCGGTCTTGCCGAAAGCGGGCTGTGCGGGTAGAATAGCGACATCGGCGTTCGGGATGCGCCTGGGCGGGCAAGCCCGGCGTGTGAACGTACCGGCTGGCTTGACGGCCGCATCCGGAGATGCAGCGTGCAACGACATGATGGCGAGCCCTTGAACGATTGGCTTGACGCGGAGACTCGCGTCGAGCGGGCGCACGACCTGTACGAGGAGGGCCGGTGGGCCGAGGCGGCGGCTGAGCTTCAGGCGGCCATCGCCATCAACCCGTACAACGCGGCCTGGCACTTCAACCTCGCCCTTACGTTCGAGGTGATGGAAGACTACGCGCAGGCGTGCAAGGCGTATCGCTCGTCGCTGGCGCTGTCGCCGAACGACGTCGAGACTCTCAACTGCCTCGGCGTGAGCCTCACCCGGCTTGGGCAGTACTCCGAGGCATTGGGGAGCTTCGAGGCAATCAGCCGGCTCGACGCGGCCCACGAGCCGGCCTACTGCAACCGCATCGTCACGTACTGCGAACTCGGCCAGCACGACAAGGCCGAGGTGATGTTCTACATGGCCCAGCAGATCAAGGCCGACTGCCCGCTGTGCTTCTACAACATGGGCAACAGCCTGTATGCCCGGGGCGACTACCGCCGGGCCGTCTACTGCTGGACGCGCACGCTGGAGATCGACCCCGGCCACCCGTACGCCCACGCCCGGATCGCCGAAGCACGCTGGGCCCAGGGCGACCTGGCAGGCGCGGCCGAGCACTTCGCGGCCGAGATGGACGTAAGCGGCAGCGACCCCGATATATGGGTTGACTACGCCGAGTTGCTCAGCGAACTGGAGAAGTACGACCAGGCCGAGCAGTGCTGCCGCAAGGCGCTGGAGTTGGAGCCGGATCACACGGCCGCCAACTATTGCCTTGGCGAACTGGCGCTGCTTCGCAACCGCCCAGCCATTGCCGAGCAGCATTTCCGCCACGTTCTCAAGGCGGAGGAGGACTATCCGGGCATTCACGCCAAGCTGGCCGAGGCATTGATCCGGCGCGGGCGGATTCAGCAGGCGGCCAGGCACCTTGTGACGGAGATGCGTCGCAGCGGCGACGATCCGGTGATGCTCCAGGAGTTGGGGCAGTTGCTGCTTGAGGCCCACCTGTCCCGCCACGCCAACGGCGTTCTGCGGCGGCTGGTGGACTTGTCGCCCGACGACCCCTGCGCCCAGCACAACCTGGCGGTGAGTTTTTTCCGCATGCACCGGTTCGACGAGGGCATCCGCCACTGCCGCAAGGCCCTTAAGCTCAAGCCCGAATACCCGCTGGCCCTGTACAACCTGGCCCTGGCCCACATCCAGAAGGGGCAGATTCAGCGGGCGAGGCGGTACGCGGCCAAGGCGCTGACCCTTTCGCCCAACGACGAGCACCTCCGCCGGCTCACCGAGCGGCTGGAGGGATCAAGTTTCTGGACGAAGGTCCGTGCCCGCTTGAATGGCCGGCGCAACAATCGGAAGATGCCCGATTGACGTATCGAAAAAGGTTTCAGGTCTTAGGTCCTGGTATAGTGCGTCAAATAGATTGAACATTATGGACGAAAGGCGAATTCCCGGCACATTTGAGGCATTTATCTTCAGCCCCGTTCACGGGGCTTTGCCCGCCGAAGGCGGGTATAGACCAGGCCTTTTAGGCCTGGGGGGGCGAGGGAATCCCCTTTCCTCTTTTGGCTGTGTCTTTAGCACGCTTCAGCGCGCTTACCCGTTCTGGAGTGCCTTTAGGCTAAAGCCCCGAGCAAGCGCGCTAAAGCGTGCTGAACATCAGTGATACTCCCGCACCCAGGCCTAAAAGGCCTGGTCTAAACCCCGCTGGCGCGGGGCAAAGCCCCGTGAACGGGGCTGAGAGATGGAACCGTCTGTTTCACAAACATTAATGTGCGTTAATTCTGCGGCACTACACCAACTCCTAGGGTGCATTGTTGAGCCCGCCGGATTACCACCGCTTTGCCCATTGAACGGAGTTATCGGACAGCCTGGGCTGCCGTACCGGCTACCCGGCTTCGCCTTCCCCGGCGCGCCGGGGTGGCAAGCCGGCTACCAGAGACTGGAAACTGTGCGAATGAGCGACCGAAAGCCGCCTGTCATCGTGGTCAGCGAGCCACTGAACGAATCCAGCCTGGAGTACCTGCGCGCACACGGCGAGGTTCGCATGGCGACGGCCCAGACGGCCAAGCAGGCCGTCGCTGACGCCGATGCGCTGGTGGTGCGGACGTACACGCGGGTCAACCATGAGCTTCTCTCGGCCGCGCGTCGGCTGAAGGTGGTTGGCCGGGCCGGCGTGGCGCTTGAGAACGTCGACGTTCCCGCCTGCCGGGCTTGCGGCATCGAGGTTGTCCACACGCCCGAGGCCAACACGCTTGCGGTGGTGGATTACACCATCGGCATGATAATCGAGATGAACCGCCGCTTCTGGCCAATGACGGGCTTTATGCCGCCGGAGGATTTTCACAAGGCCCGCAGCCAGATATACGGCCGGTTTCTTTCGGGCCTGACGCTTGGCATCGTCGGGTGCGGGCGGATCGGCAGCCGCGTCGGCAGGGTGGCCATCGGCCTGGGCATGAGGGTACTCTACAACGACATTCTCGACATTCGCGTTGACTACCCAGCCGAGGCGGTTGACAAGCCGACTCTCTACGCTTCGAGCGACATCGTGACGATCCACGTGCCGATCACGAAGCTGACGCGCGGGATGATCGACTCTTCGGCGCTGTCGCAGTTCAAGCCGGGCTGCCAGTTTATCAACGCCGCCCGTGGCCAGTGCGTCAATTACGCCGACCTTGGCGCGGCCTTGCGCAGCGGGCGGATTTCGGCGGCGGCCATCGACTGCCACGACCCCGAACCGCCGCCGGCCGACTACCCGCTTTTCGGGCTGGACAACGTGATCCTCACGCCCCACGTGGCCGCCCGCGTGCCTGACGCCGTCCAGCGGATGTGCGACGTGGTCTTCGACGTCGTCGCCGTGCTTCAAGGCCGCACGCCGCGGTTTGCGGCGCCCGCCGAGCCGGACGAGGAAACCTAGCCGGACGTATTTTCCAATTTTGTTGACACCGTGTTGGAGGTTTTTATAATCGCATCGAAGTGTCCGCCGGTATCGGCATAAAGGTTATCTGCCGCCGCCGGCAACTGCGATTACGGAAGCCCAAGAAGTTCGGATGCGGATCGGCCGCGGCCGGGCTGCTTGTAAACCTTTCTGGTCCAAGGAATGTGGGAGATGTTATGGTAGCGTACAAGAAACAACTCCTCGTGGCGGCGTCGGCTGTGTTGGCGGTGTTATGGGCGGTTGCCCCAATGGCTCAGGCCCAGAGTGCTCCGGCTGAGGCGGGCACAACGACCTCCGCGCCGGCCGAGGCCCCGACCTCCGCGCCGGCAGTTGCCGAAGAGGCGGTCACAACGACCCCCGCGCCGGCAATTTCCAAAGATGATAAACCAACCGACCTGTGGGAGAACCTGGTCCACTACATCGTGATCGGGCAGGATCAGGCGGCGCTGAGCTACGCAAAGGCGCTTCTCGATTCGGGCGCCAAGCCAAGCGAAATATACTACCTCTCCGCCCGGAGCCCCGGCTCGCTGGCTACGTTGGCCAACGGGCGGCAGCTCAAGGGGCTTGCCGAGCCGATCGACCAGCTTCTCAAGCTGATCGAGCAGGGCTACAGCTCCGAGCGCAGCGACCCCGAGCAGATCCGCAACGCCATCGAACTGCTGGCGGGCACGCAGCGGGCGTACATCCGCGGGGCCGACCGGCTCGTCATGAGCGGCGAGTACGCCGTGCCGCAATTGCTGCGCAAGCTCGAGGATCCGCAGATCACCGACGACCTCCGCGAGAAGATCATGCTCATCCTGCCCAAGCTCGGCAAGGAGGCCGTGCTGCCGTTGATGGCTGCACTGAATACTCGCAACGCGCATTTGCTGCTGGCCATCGCCGACGCGCTGGGCAAGCTGCAATATCCCACGGCCCTGGCGCCCCTCAAGTCCGTTTACGACCGCAAGGACCTCCAGGAAGAGACCCGCCGGATCGTGCGGTCGGCCCTGGTCGCCTGCGCGGGCGGGGATGTCGCCATCCTCCAGAAGCCCGCCGCCCAGTTGTACTACGACCTGTCGCTGAAGTTCTACTACCGCGCCGAGTCGCTCCAGCCGGACATCCGTTCTGAATCAGCCAACGTGTGGTACTGGGACCAGAACCTCGACGGGCTGACCTACAAGCCCGTGCCGCGGCAGATTTTCTGCGACATATACGCGATGCGCAGCGCCCGCGAGGCCCTCGCCAGCGACGGGCAGTTCTACCCGGCCGTGTCGATCTGGCTCGGCGCCGACGTAAAGCGAGAGGTCGATCTGCCTTCCGGCAAACAGGATCCGACGCGAGGCAAGGATGAGCCGCCGGCCAGGTTCTACGTCCTTTCCGCCGGCGCCAAGTACCAGCAGGACCTGCTGGCCCGTGCCCTTGCCGACCGCGATTGGCCCGTTGCCGTCGCCAGCATCGAGGCCCTGGGCAAGACCGCCGGGGCCGAAACGCTCGTCAAGCCCGTGGCCGGCGGCGCCCAGCCGCTGGTCGAGGCGCTGAGCAGCTCCAACAGCGTCGTCCGCTACTGGGCGGCGATCTCGCTGGCCCTGGCATTGCCCAGGGAGCGATTCACCGGCTGCGAACTGGTCATGCCGATACTCTCCAACGCCCTGCGGCAGACCGGCAAGAAGTCGGCCATGCTTATCGCGGCCAAGGAGGAAACCCGAAACTCCGTCAAGGACGCCCTCAGGGCCATGGGCTTCGAGGTCATCGACTCGGGCGACCCAGCCAAGGCCCTTGACGGAGCCCGCGCCGCCGAGGGCGTGGACGTGGCCGTGCTTGCCAACGACCCCGACCCCATGATCGCGATCAACATGATCCGCCGCGACCCGGAACTGGCATCGCTGCCGATCGTCGTAATGTCGCAGACCGACCGGTTCGGGAAGCTGGCCAAGGCCGACGTGCGAGTCCGGCTGGTCGCGACCAACGGCTCCAATGTGGAACTCGGCGCGGCCGTGACCGATCTGCTCAAGGAAGTCAGCGGCGCCCCGTTGACGCCCGAGACGGCCAGCGAGTGGTCCGTCCGGTCCGCCGGGGCCATCCGAAAGCTCGGCCTGACCAGAAACGCCGTTTACGACATCACCCGTACCCAGAAGGCGCTCATCGAAGCCGTCGGCGACTCGCGGGCCGAGGTCAAGACCGCCGCGGCCGATGCTCTGGGCACCATCCCAGGCCCGGAGGCCCAGCGGGCAATCGCCAAGCTGGCGACCGACTCGGCCGCTGATGAGAAGATTCGCATCTCCGCCTTCGCGGCCCTTGATGAGTCCGTGCGGCGATTCGGCAATGCCCTGAGCGACGAGCTATCTCAGGCCATCGTTGATATAGTCGCCAAGGCCCCCGCGGGCAATATCCGCATGGCCGCCGCGGAGGTGCTCGGCGGCCTGAGCCTGCCAAGCAGCCAGATCAAGGATCTGATCCTCCAGTCCGGCGGAGTCAAGTAACCCGGAACAGCAAAAAGCGGAACCCGGAAAGACGTAACGGCGGAACCTGTAGAAGCAAAAAGCGGAACCCGGAAAGACGTAAAGGCGGAACCTGGAACCAGGAAAGGCGAACAATGCCTTCCCGGTTCCATGTTCCGCCTTTTGCTTTTCCGGGTTCCTGGTTCCCGGTTCCATGTTCCGCCGGAACAGCAAAAAGCGGAACCCGGAAAGACATAAAGGCGGAACCGGGAACCCGGAAAGGCGAACAACGCCTTCCCAGTTCCATGTTCCGCCTTTTGCTTTTCCGGGTTCCTGGTTCCCGGTTCCATGTTCCGCCGGAACAGCAAAAAGCGGAACCCGGAAAGACATAAAGGCGGAACCGGGAACCCGGAAAGGCGAACAACGCCTTCCCAGTTCCATGTTCCGCCTTTTGCTTTTCCGGGTTCCTGGTTCCGCTTTTGGCTTCTACGGGTTCCGCCTTTTGCTTTTCCGGGTTCCTGGTTCCGCTTTTGGCTTCTACGGGTTCCGCCTTTTGCTTTTCCGGGTTCCTGGTTCCGCTTTTGGCTTCTACGGGTTCCGCCTTTTGCTTTTCC
>CAYOBS010000024.1:0-14795 GCA_964402305.1 uncultured Planctomycetaceae bacterium
CTATATCGTTCTCCGGCAACACGGTCAATAGCGGCGACGTGTTCCTCACCGTCGGCGGCTCGGCTGATGATTGGGACGATGACCCCACGGTTGTTACCGACAACACCCTCCAGACGGGCAAGATGTGGATCACGGGCGGGCCGGGCCTGGACGTGTACGAAAACGTGCGAATCGACCGCGGCATCGAGGTTACGACCGCGACGAGCTGGCTCCCGCACGGCCGGCTGTGGCACACGTCGGTGCAGGACAACGATGACATCGGCGGGATCATCCTCGATCTGCCCGGCAGCGCCTATGTCAGCGGCAACACGATCACCAATTGGGGCGGCATCGAGATAAGCGGCACCAGCCTGGCCCCGCACAATGTGCTGAACAACACCGTAGACTTCGAAGACATCACAGTCAGCTCGCGCTCGACGGCCAACATCGTCGGCAACACGGTCGCCTCCGGCAGCATCGTCGTCAATGTCGTCGACGGCGCCCTGCCGCGGACCTCGCACGTGGTCAGCGACAACCGGATCAGCGGCAGTATCGACATTAACGGCGGGCCTTGCGCCACGATCGACGAGAACACGCTGGAGAGCGGGTCGATCTACATCGACATCGCCGACGACCAGATCATCGCCGGCCAAGACAACATCACGCACATCCGCGGCAACTGGGTCAAGGCCGGCGGCATCGACGCCAACCTGGCGGCCGGGGCCGTGGTGTCGGCGGTGGATCACGAGTTCCCAATCGACGACCTGCCGAACAGCGTGAATTTCATCAAGCTCCGCGGCAGCAGTGCGGCCGCCCACGAGGTCCGCGGCAACAAGGTCGGCGGCAATATCGAGGTCTTGGCCGGGCCGGGAGTGGTAATTGCGGACAATAAGGATCTAGACGCGTCGCACAAGCTACAGACGATCCAGGTCCGCCTGACCGGCCCCGCCGGGCAGGCCGGCACAATCACCGGCAACACGGCCAACAAGATCGACGTTCAACTGACGGCCGGCGCCCAGATCGACCACAACACGGTCGGCGCGGGCGGCATGATCGTCGGCGGGTCGTCGCCGGTGGCGCACGTGATCGAGGAGAACGCCGTCGCCGGCGGGGGGCTTGCCCTGACGGCTGGGCCTTACGCGCACATCGTCAATAACCACGGCCTGGCCGGAGGCGTGAGGGTCACCATCGCGGCGGGGCAACTCATTGCCGGCCAGCCCAACCTCAGCCTGCTGCAGAACAACGATATCAGCGGCGGCGTGGTGTTGAACCTCTCGGCCCCCGGTCAGGTGCTGGACAACCACCTGACCTCGGGCGGCATGGAGATTGCCGGCACCAGCGGCACGGGCAACCACCTGGTGCGGAACAACGTCATTGAGGGCACGCTGAAAATATCCGCCGGTGGCGCGGTCGCCCACGAAGTGACCGCCAACACCATCAGCGCCGGCGCCAAGGGCGTGGAGATCGTCGGCGCCGTGCCGATCCACGTGCATGACAACGTTCGCATCCAGGGCGGCGATTACGGCATCTACGTGCAGGGCGCTGCCGACGTGCGGGTCGAGGATGAGCCGCGGATCGAGGGCGTCCTGTGGGGTATGGCGGTCAGCGGCGACGCTCATATCGTGACTGAGGGCAACCACATCGTCGGCGGGCTTTCGACCAACAGCGGCGTGGCAGGCAGCATTGCCGGCAACGATATCACACACGCCGGCGGAACCGGCCTGGTCATCGCCGGCAGCGCGGCCCACGTGGTGCATGGAAACACGATCCACGGATGCCTGCTCGGGGCCGACTACACCTCGGCCACGCTTGCGTTCCACGGCAACGAGGTCTTCGACAACACCACCGGCGTGGCCACCAACGCCACCGTGGGCCCCTCCGACTGGGCGGAGCCCAACGATATTCACGACAACACGCTGGGCGTGCAGGCGTACGCCGGCGCGGCCGTGCGGTTCAACCGCATTCACGGCAATGCCACGGGCATCGACGCCGACAGTTCGGCATCGATCCATCACAACCTGCTGCTGGATAACGGTGTTGCGGGCGTTAGCGTCCAAGGCGCCTCCAACGTCAGCGTGGTCAACAACACCATCGTCACCTCGGCCGGCGACGGTGTGTACGTGAGCATGTCCTCCGGCAACTTCACGTTGCGGAACAACATCCTGTGGTCGGCCGACGGCTACGATCTGTACGTGGCCAACGACAGCCAGGTGGGCCTGGCCAGCGACTACAACAACTTATATGCATCCGGCCTGGGCAAGCTGGTGTGGTACGAGAAGCCGTTTGACGACCTGCTGGACTGGCAGATCGAATCGCTCTACGACGCACACTCGATCGGCTACACGCGGATCGACGCCGGGCGCGACAACCCCCGCTTTGTCGACGCCGCCAACGGCGACTACAGCCTGCTGGCCGCGTCCACCAGCATCGACGCGGGCGACCCATCCGACGCCTATGCCCTCGAGCCGGCCCCCAACGGCGGGCGGATCAACCTGGGCGCTTACGGCAACACGCCCCAGGCCGCGGCCTCGCCGGCCAGTGCCTGGCTGAGGCTGGAGTACCCCGACTTCCACGCCAATTGGCAGGTCGATCGCGCGAGGATGATCCTCTGGTCGAACTGGAACGTTGCCGGCCAGGTGTCGGTCGATGTGTACGACGGTCTGGGCGATCTGGCGGCCCACGTGGGCAATTACGACGTCTCGGCCGGCTCATGCCTGTGGAGCCCCCAATCCGCGGGCCTGCCGGCCAACCCGGCCTCGCAGTACCGCGTGCGCGTCACGTCGCTGGCCGAGCCGTCCGTGCTGGATGAGTCGCGAGAGACATTCACCGTCGTGCCCTCCGGCGGGACGTTCTACATCAACGACTCCGCCACCGTCGATGACCAGTACACCTCGGCCGCGGGCGACAACCGCAACACGGGCCTTTCCAGCAGCGCCCCGATGGCCAGCCTGCCGGCCCTGCTGCGGATGTACGACCTGGGCGGCGGCGACGTTATCCACGTCGATAACGGCTCATACGTATTGGTCGGAAACCTGGTGATCGGCGGAGCGGGTTCCTCAGGCGATGACGAGGGTATCAGCATCGTCGGGCCCACGCGGGCGGGCACATCGGCAGTAATGAACCGAGCGGTCAGCCGCGCCGGCACACTGGCGCTGGACGTTGACTCCGCCGACGGCGTAACCGTCGAGAACGTCTCCTTCACCGGCGGCCAGAAGGGCCTCTGGCTGCACAACGGCTCGCAGCGGTTCCGCGGCGTGGCCTTGAGTTTCACGGGCAACACCTCCGACGGCGTCCGCATCGAGGCCGGCTCGCTCAGCCCGTACCTGGAGCGTGCCACGATCACCGGGGCCGGCGGAATGGGCATCTACTGCGCCGCACCCGACCTTACGGTGCTGGACAGCACGATCTCCGGCAACGCCGGGACCGGCATTTCCATGCCCTCGGCCGGCTTGGCCGACATCCGCGGCAACGCCATCTTCGGCAACGCCGCGGGCATCGCCATCACGCACACCGTCGCGGGCACCACAGCCGTCGTGGGCGCCATCGGCTGGGGCAACCTGGTGCGAGACAACGCCGGAAGCGGCATTGTGGCCAGCGGCGCGGTGAAGGTGGAAGGCAACACCGCCTCCGGCCATGACGGCGCGGGCGCGGTGGGCATCTCGATTACCGAGGCGTTCACGGGTCAGCCGCAGGCCAACTACAACGCGGTATTCGGCAACGCCGACGGCATCGTGGCCTACACACACGGCACGGTGGCCGGCAACCTGGTGTACGACAACCTGCACGCCGGCATCAAGGCCCGCGAACAAGAGGCGATCTCCGGCAACGTTCTGCACGGCAATGACGTGGGCATCGACCTGTGGTCGTACTACAGCGGCACGGTCGAGCACAACCTGTTATACGCCAACGCCACGTCCGGCATCCGCGCCACCGGCGGCAGTACCGGAGCGATCACGCTGCGGCACAACACCATCGACCAGTTGACGGGCGACGCGGTTCGCTTGCAGACGGGCGTTGACGACGTGACGATGCTGAACAACATCATCCGCGTCGGCAGCGGCTACGGGCTGTACGTGACCAACGACAGCCAGGACGATTTCGCCGGCGACTACAACCTGATCCAGGTTGCCGGCAGCGGCAACACGGGGTATTGGCAGGGCGCGCGGTGTACGCTTTCCCAGTGGCGGCTGGCCACCGGGCAGGACGCCAACAGCCTGTCTGCCGACCCGCTGTTCGTTAATTCCGCCGCCGGCGACTATCACCTCCAGAGCACGCGGGGCAGCCGGCACGGCGGAACGCTGGCGGTGGTGCTGGGCGGCTCGGGCCTGCCGGTGGCCTATACCGGCGTGCTGACGGCCGACGTGGGCTATTCCCCCGCCATCGACCGCGCCTCGCCCGGCAGTCCGTACAACCTCGAGCCCTCGCCCAACGGCGGGTTCGCGAACCTGGGCGCGCTGGGCAACTCGTCGCAAGCGTCGCTCAGCGAAGAACAGTACGTCACCGTGCTGGCCCCTCGCGCGGGCGATACATGGCTCACCGGCCGGCAGGCGACGGTGAATTGGCGCAGCCAGGACTTCACCGGCACGGTGGACATCGACTTGCTCCAGGGCGGCAGCTTCGCCCGCGCCCTGGCCGGCGGGGCTGACAATACCGGCAGCTTCCCCGTGACGGTCCCAGCCGACCTGTCAGAGGGCCAGGATTACGCGGTTCGCGTGACTCGAGGTTCCGTCAGCGGGACCAGCGAAACCTTCAGCGTCCAGGCGTTCCTGGGCATCTACTACGTGAACGATTCTCAGTTCAGTGCCGGCGACTGGACCACCGCGGCCGGCAGTTCGGCCAACACCGGCCTGTCGCCTGAGTCGCCCAAGTCGTCGATCGCGGACATCTTCGCCAGCTACGCCCTGTCGACCGGCGACACGATCCGCGTCGATGCCGGGACGTACACGCTTTCTTCGAACCTGCTGCTGACGGCTGCCAGATCGGGCATTCACATTGAGGGCTACCACGATGCCGGCTACGCCGACCGCCACGCGGTGTTGAATCGCGCGAACACGGTCGCGGGATCATACGTGTTCGAGCTGGCCGGGGCCTCGAACTTCTCGCTGGAGTACATGAGCATCACCGGCGCCTCCATCGGCATTTACGCCGCCGACGGCACGGCCGCCAATGGCGTGACGGTTCGCGGCAATACCATCTACGGCAACGATCTATGGGGCGTCTGGCTGGGCAGCGGCGTGGCGGCGCCATCCATCATCGACAACGAGTTCAGCGGCCTGGCCTCGGGCGGCATCGCGCAGGACGGCGGGGTGTACGCCTCCGGCGCCTCGGCCGTGGTGATGAACAACACCGTTCACGACCACGCCGAGCAGTATAAAGCCGGAATCGACATCCGCGGCGCCGACGCGACAGCCGAGGGCAACACACTGGCCGCCAACTACAACGGCATAACGGTCAGCGGCGTACGCTCCTTCGTTCGCGGCAACGAAATCTCCGGCGGCCAGACGGGCATCAGTGCGACCGGGATCACCACGCGATCGGACTGGATCGAGATCTCCGGCAACATCGTGCATGGCCAGGCGTTCGGGGGCATCTACGCCGGCAGCGGCGTGCTGATAACCGGCAACACGATCTACGGCGTGAACCACAGCCAAGGCGGCGGCACGCAGGCCGGGGCAATCTTCGCCACCGGCGACATCATCGACAACGTTGTGCATGACAGCACGTGGGGCGTTGTGTCCGGCGCGTACACGGGCATGACCGTCCGCGGGAACCTGTTCTACGGCAACGTGATCGGCATTTACACGACCAGCGGGCTGATCGAGCGGAACGTGGCCCACGACAACGGCACGGGCATCTGGACGGGCGGCTACTACTCCAGCCAGGTGCTCAACAACGTGGTCTACGCCAACACGACGGCGGGCGTGGTGATACACGGGGCGACGGCGTCTGGCGACCTCACCACCGTGGCCAACAACACGCTCTGCGCCTCGGCCGGGGCGGCCCTGCGACTGGAGAACGGCGCCAACCACGTCACGCTGACCAACAACCTCGTCTTGGCCGACGGCGGCTACGGCCTGTATGTCTCGGCCGACAGCCAGTCAGCCTTCGCCAGCGACTACAACCTCATCTACACCACCGGTACGGGCAAGGCGGGTTACTGGCAGGCCGACCGCGCGACGCTGGCTGACTGGGCAACCGCTTCGGGCAAAGACGCCAACAGCATATCCGCCGACCCGATGTTCGTGGACGCCGCGGGCGCCGATTTCCACGTCAAAAGCCCCTACGGCAGCTACCACGGCGGCAGCCTGGCGGTTGGCTTGGACGGCACGACGGGTCTGCCGATTGCCCTCGCGGGCCAGTGGACCAATGACGCGGCGCCATCGCCCTCCCCGGCCATCGACCGCGGCGATTCCGCCAGCGCCTACGCCAACGAGCCGGCCCCGAACGGCGGGTTCGTCAACATCGGGGCGTTCGGCAACACCAACCAGGCCTCCAAGAGCCCCGCAGCCTACGTGATGGTGCTGGCCCCGCGGCAGGGCCTGACCTGGATGACCAACCGACAGGCAACCATCCGTTGGCGCAGCCAGGACTCCGCCGGCACGGTTGACGTCGACCTGATGCAAGCCGGGGCCGTGGTTCGCGCTATCGCCGCCGGCGCGGCCAACACCGGCAGCCTCACCTGGAGCGTGCCGCGGGATTTGGCCCAGGCGGACAACTATGTCGTTCGGGTGACGCGCTCGGGCGGGACCGCGGGCGTCAGCGGCACGTTCAGCATCGTGCCGGCGGCGGCGGTGTATTACGTCAACGACGCCGGCGTCAGCGGCGACGGCGGCGACTGGACCACCTCGGCCGGCAACGACTCCGCCGACGGCCTGACGCCGCAGACCCCGCGGGCAACCATCGCCAGCATCCTCAGCGGCTACCAGCTCGCCTCCGGCGACATCATCTACGTCGACGCCGGCACCTACACATTGGCGGGCAACCTGGTGCTGGCGGCGGCGCAATCGGGCATTCGCATCGTGGGCTACCACGACGCCGCCCACGCCGATAGTTTCGCACTGCTCAACCGCAACAACACCGCTTCCACCAGCTACGCCATCCAGTTCACCGGCGCCGACGATGTGTCGCTGGAGTACCTGCGGATCACGGGCGCCTATTACGGCGTCTACGCCGCCAACTCAGCCGGCAGCACCGGCCTGAATATCCAGGACTGCTGGTTCTACGGCAACGCCAACTACGGCGTCTACATCGGCACGGGCAATGCCGACGCATCCATTCTGCGATCGACCTTCCACGGGCAGATCTATGGCGGCATCCGCCAGCCCAAAGGCATTCGCGTCGAGAGCGAGCGTGCCGAGGTCCGCGACAGCCACCTCTACGAACTCTACGGCGGCGGCTCGTACGAAGCTATGTACCTGAGCGGCGCCGACTCGGTCATCGCCGACAACCTGCTGGAGAACAACAACAACTACACGGGCATCTGGTACAGCGGCCAGCGAGGCCAGGTCAGCGGCAACCAGGTCTCCGGCGGAAGCAGCGGCATCTACGTGTCGTGCGGCTCCAACTACCGCGTCGACTGGACGGCCGTCAGCGGCAACGTCGTCCACGGCCAGACGTACCAGGGCATGTCGGTAGGGGCCGCCATCGTCACGGGCAACACGGTCTACTCGGTGCGCGGTTCGCTGGGGTCCAACGCGGCGGCGATGTACGTCGGGTGGTACGCCGACGTGATCGACAACGTCGTCTATGACGCCACGTGGGGCATCCGCTCGGGCTCGAGTTCCAACCTGGTGTTCCGCGGCAACCGCGTCTACAACAACGATATCGGCCTGCTGACCAATTCGGGCCTGATCGAAGGCAACCGCGTGTACTCGAACCTCGTGGGCATCCAGGCCGGCGGGTACTACTCCAGCCAGATCGTCAACAACCTCATCTACGCCAACACGACGGCGGGGTTGGTAATGGACAATGTCGGCAACAGCGGCGTGGCGCAGGTTCGCAACAACACGATCTACCAGCCTCTGGGCGATGGAATCCGGTTGCAGAACACGGCCGTGAATGTATCGCTCCGCAACAACATAGTCGTGGCGGGTTCGGGCTACGCCATCCGCATGTCCGACGACAGCCAGAGGGGCTTCGACAGCGATTACAACCTCTTCCAGGTCACCGGCGCGGGACAGATGGGAATATGGCAGGGCAGGAGTTTCGCCAGCCCCGAAGAGTGGTTCTACTGGACCGGGGCCGACAGGCACAGCTTCGCGGGCGACCCGCTGTTTGCCGACCGCGACGGCCTGGATAACATACTGGGCTACGTTGGCGGAATCGACGGCGGGGCCGACGACGACTTCGGGTTGCAGGCGGCCTCCCCGGCCGTCGGAGCGGCCGAGCCCAGCACGCCGGTTGCGGCGCAGAATATCTCGGGCGTCAGCCGGGCCGATCTGGGCCACCAGGGCGGCACGTCGGCTGCCCAGCCCGGAACGGCAACCCGCGGCATCAGCGTGATTGGCCCCAACGGGTTGGAGAAGCTCGCCCAGGGCCAGCAGGTGAAGGTGCAGTGGCAGTCGTGGGGCCTGGCCGCCATGCGGCCCATTGCCCAGATCAACGCCGCTGGCTCGCAAAGCGGCTATTGGAGCCGCGACGTATTCCGCTCAGGCGGAAGCGTGTACACCAACTCCTCGACCGTCAGCACCGCCGGCGTGTCGTACCCCGCGCCGGCCGAGGTGTACGCGTCGTATGTTGACAACTACAACTTGAACCTCAGCTACAGCATCCCCACGCCGAATGGCGCGTACACCGTGCGGCTGCACTTCGTCGAGTTCTCCTCTGGGGCCGGTGGGCGCAGGTTCGACATCCTGATGCAGGGCCTGACCGTCGCGTCGTACTTCGACATCTACGCGGCCGCAGGCGGACAGAACAAAGCGACCGTAAGGGAATTCCAGGTCGCGGCCGCGGGCGGGTCGGGAATCTCCATCGGTTTTGTCAACCGCAACAGCTACGCGATCCTGAGCGGAATCGAAATTCTCTGCGCCGACCCACTGGGCAGCGCCTCACCCACGGTGAACCTCGAGTGCTCCACCGATGGTGGGCAGAACTGGGCGCCCATTGCCGCGGGCCTGCCGATGGACCGCCTGGGCAGGGGCGAGTACACGTGGACGGTGCAGTCGCCCATCAGCAGCAGTGCCAAGGTCCGCGTCGTCTCGGCCAGCCAGGGCGTGAGCGACGCCTCCGACCGCGCCTTCCAGATCGTTCCCGCCGGCAGCGACTATTACGTCAATGACGCGATCATGCAGGCCGGCGATTGGACCTCGGCCATCGGCAGCGACGCCAACAGCGGCAAGTCGGCCGACGCGCCAATGGCCAGCCTCGCGGCCTTGCTTTCGGTGTACAGCCCCGGCGCGGGCGCGCACATCCACGTCGATGCCGGTCAATACGCCTTGCTGCGGAACCTGCAACTGGACAGCCGATTCTCCGGCCTGACCATCGCGGGCTACCAGGACGCGGGCTACCCCGACCGAAGCGCTGTCCTCAGCCGCGGGACCACGGCCGCCGAAAGCTACGACATCGAGTTGACCGGCGCCGACAACGTTACGCTGACGGGCTTGGCGCTGACCGGCGCCAACACGGGCATCGTCGCCGGCGACGGCGCCGGCAGCCTTTCGCTGACCGTCAACTCCTGCCGGCTGTACGGCAACAGTTCCGCCGGCATCTGGATCGGAACCGGCAACAGCTCGCCGCACATCACCAACAGCGAGTTCGACGGCCGGTCATCGGGCGGTGTTGCACAGTACAGGGGCCTGTACGTCAACTCCCCCTCGGCCGTCATCAGCGGCAACGGCGTGCGCGATCACAGCAGCGGCTATGGCATGGAGCTGGCTTCCTCCTGCGACGCCGACGTGTTCGGCAACGACGTCTACAACAACTGGTACGGCATCTACGGGTCCTTCAGCCCGGCCGTGCGATCGACGGTCCACGACAACGACGTCCATGGCAACAACGGCTACGGCATCTACTTGTACGGCTGGGCGCTGATCCAGGGCAACACGGTGCGTGATAGCGTCAGCGGGACCTACCGCTGGGGCATCTACGCGGGGGCCACCACCATCGAGACCGTGGCCAACCTGGTCTACAACGTCCGGATAGGCATCTACGCCAGTGGCATCGCTCGCGACAACACGGTGTACGGTTGCACCACGGGTATCCAGACCTATAGCCGCGACACGGTCATCGACGCCAATATCGTCTACAACAACACCATGGGCATCGACATGAACAGCGGCGGAACCGCCCGCCGCAACACGGTCTACTCCAACGGCACGGGCCTGACCAACATCTGGGGCAACGGCGGGCGGATCGAGAACAACCTCATCTACGCGAATGATAACCGGGGCATGGTTCTCGCCGGCGCCGGCTCGGCGTCCTACCCCATCGACGTGGTCTCCAACACGATCTACCAGCCCGTCGGCGACGCCATCCGCATCGATTCCAACGCCAGCAACATTCACCTGTTCAACAACATCCTCCAGGTCGACGGTGGTTACTGCCTGTACGTAACGCCGGGCACGACCACCAACTACGCGGCCGACTACAACCTGTTCTATTGCCCGTCGGGCAACGTGGGGTACTGGTCGGCCACCACGGCCCAGTACCTGGCCGCTTGGCGGACCGCCAGTGGACAGGATTTGAACTCGCTGGCGGGTGATCCTAAGTTCGTCGACATCAACGGCGCCGACGATGTGTTAGGTTACGCCGCCCCGATGGGCGGAGGCAAGATGAACGGCGGCGCGGATGACAACTTCGCCCTCGCGGCCGGGTCGGCCGCCATCGACCGCGGGCACTCGTGGAAGCTGCCGGGCACCGACCGCATCAGCCAGGCGCGGCTCGACGACCCCGGCACGCCCAACGCCGGCAGCGGCGATTACGTCGTCACCGACCTGGGCCACAGTGACTTCGCCGGCGTGGGCACGGCCAAGGACTGGAAATCTGACGACACCTACTGGACGCTGACCTTCGGCGGCGGGTTCACCTTCCCGTTCTACGGAACCACCTACACCTCCTGCTGGGTCACCAGCAACGGGCTGCTCTACTTCGGAGGCGATTACTACGCCGCGATCGACTACACCAACACCACGACCGAGCTGATCGCCCGGCCGATGATCGCCCCGCTGTGGATGAACCTGAGGACCAACGGCACGGGCGATGACATCTACGTTGATACATCGGTGACCGGCCAGGTTACGGTGCGGTGGAACGCCACGGTCGTGCGCGCGGGCAACGACGCGGGCAACGACGCGAACTTCGCGGTGGTGCTGTACTCCGACGGGCAAATCCGGTTCGACTACGGTTTGGGCAACGCCAGCCTGGCCTCGCCGACCGTGGGCATCTCCGGCGGCACGGGCTACCATTACCTGTTGTTGCCATACAACGGCCAATCCAACCTCACCATGGCCGCCAGCCAGCAGGTGAGCTTGACGCCGGGCTTCGTGGATATCGGCGCGTACGAATTCCGCGGGTCGACGCTCGACACCACGCCGCCGGCCGTGACGGCCAGCACCCCGCCCGCCATCCTGTCGTCCGGGCAGACCGGCCTGCGGATCACCCAGATCGGCCTGACGTTCAACGAGCCGGTCAACGAGGTCGATGCCCTTGCGGCCGGGAACTATGAGCTTCGCAAGGCCGTCGGCGCGGCCTTTGGCGCGGGCGACACATTGATCTCGCTGATCCCGCAATACCAGGCTGGGGCGGCCACCGTGCAACTGCTCCTGCCCCAAGGCGCGCTGGCCGAGGGCCTGTACCGGCTGACGGTGCGCGGTTCGACCAGCGCGGCCCTGCACGACCTTGCCGGCCTGACCCTCGACGGTGATGGCGACGGCCTGGCGGGGGGCAACTTCCAACGCGACTTCGCCGTGATGGGGCCGGGCGTGCTGGTCTCGCCAACGTCGGCCCTTACGGTGGACGAGCAAGGCTCATCGGCCGAGTTCACGGTGCGCCTCCAGCGGCAGCCCTCGGCCGCCGTGACGCTGGCCGTAACATCGTCGGATACCGGCGAGGGCACGGTCTCGACCGCTTCGTTGACCTTCACGCCGGCCAACTGGAACCAGCCCCAGGCCGTGTACGTGCATGGTGCCGACGACCCGATCCGCGACGGCGACCAGCCCTTCACGATCGCCATCGGCCCGCCGCAGACGGAGGATGTGCTTTACCAGTCGGTGCCCGCGAAGGTGGTGAATGTCACGAACCTCGACGATGAGGCGCCCAGCAGCATCGCCGGAAGGCATATCTTCTATAACCGTTCCGCTTGGGACGGCAACGACGTGGCCGCCAACGCCGGCGACGATGCGGCCATCGCCACCGACAAGGTGGCCCTGCTGCCCGGCGAGACTGCGACGTTCGCCAACTACACCAGCTATAGCCGCGGCATAAACGGCATCATGGTGGACATCGCGGGCCTGGCTGACCCGGCCGGCCTTACGCTGGCCAACATCGGCAACTACTTCACCTTCAAGGTCGGCAACGACAGCAGCCCTGGCGGCTGGGATCTCGCCCCGGCGCCGGTTGAGGTGCTTGTGCGTCAGGGCGATGGCGGCAGCGACCGCGTGACGCTGATCTGGGCTGATGGCACAATTAAGAAGAAGTGGCTCGAGGTGAAGGTGCTGTCGGATGCCCATACCGGCCATGCCGGCCTGGCCGAGGACGATGTGTTCTACTTCGGCAACTTGCCCGGCGATGCGGACGGTGATGGAGCAGTGGACGCCGCCGACTACATCGCCCTCAAAATGGCTTTTGGCGACAGCGTCGCCTCGCCCGGAGAGTCCGCCGACTTCGACTGCAGCGGCCTGGTGGACTACGGCGACCTCCTGGCCCTTATGGGCAGCTTCGGGCAGAGGAGCATCAACATGGCTTTGTCCGCTCCCGAGCAGGTGGCGCCGGCCGTTTTGGCGATGTCCGCGATGACCGGCGGCATGCCGGAGATTGTCGCGGTGCCGGCAGCCGCAACACCCGAACCCGAACCAAGCGCGCCATCTGTAGGCGAGCAGGCTGCCGCGGCCGCGGGAGGCATTCTGACACCGGCGGAACCGGTGCAGGCCGGAGTCGCCGAGCCAACGGAATCCGCAATTACACCGGCCTCCCCGGCCAAGGTGGATTCCATGGTGGAACCAGCGCTGCCGCCCTCGCCTGTGGCAGATGTGGTGGCGGAGCCTGAACTGCCGCCCGCGCCTGTGGTGCATACGCCGCCTGCCGACATCCTGGCTATCGCGGCCAGCGTGCTTGGCAATCGCCTCGCGGCGGGCAGGCAGGTTGTGCCGCTGGCGGCCACGCGGCCCGCAAACTCGCCGCCGCCAACGCAAGTGGCAGTCCGCCTCGGGGCTTTGCCGACATTCCCATCGCCTCTGCTCGGGGCTGACGGGGCAGGGCAGATGGTTGCGGACGTTCTCCAACTGGCCGGGCCTTGGTGGAGCGGCAGTTCAGCCGGATACGAGTCGCCCGATGAACCATGGACGACCAGGCTGACCGTTGACATTGCAGGCAAGCCGCGTAAGGATCATCTGGATCCCATCAGGCTGGACGTGTTGGCGACGAGAAGGTAGCTGGGTGTGTCGGACCATCGACTTCCGGGCGACCATGCCGCCAGCCTCATCGCACCGGCTGGAGCGAGCCGTCCAGCACGACCTGTCCGCTCTTGGCCAGCGGCAATTGCTTAAGGGCCTGGCCGTAGCGGACGCTGCACGTCGGCTGGGTGTTGCTGACGCCGCGGATGACCGCCTTGGTGAGCCGCCTGGCGTTCCACTCGATGTCAACTTCATACCCGCCGCGGGCACGCAGGCCGCGAACGCTGCCAGCCTTCCACGCGCCCGGCAGCGCCGGCAGCAGCTCGACCTGGCCCGCCTGCGATTGCAGGAGCATCTCGGCGATCCCGGCCGTGGCGCCAAAGTTGCCGTCGATCTGGAACGGCGGGCAGACGTCCATGAGGTTAGGCAGCGTGCTGTTGCGCAGCAGTGCCAGGCAGTGCGTCATCGCGGCGTCGCCGTCGTGCAGGCGCGCGAACATGCTGATGATCCACGCGCGGCTCCAGCCGGTTCCGCCGCCGCCATGGGCCAGGCGGAAATCGAGCGTCTTTCTCGCGGCGGCCAGCAGATCCGGCGTGGCGGGCGTTATCAGGTGGAACGGATGCAGGCCGACCAGGTGCGACATGTGGCGGTGGCCCGGCTCGGCCTCCTGGTAGGGCTGGGCCCACTCGAGCAGGCGCCCGTCGGGACCGATCTTGAACGGCGGCAGCTTGGCAGTGGCCTCCGCAATCCGCTTCCGCATGGCCTCGTCAGTTCCGAGGATGGCTGCCGCGCGGTCGGTAGCGTCGAAGATCGCGCGGACCACGCTCTGATGATAGGTCGAGCCGGCGGTAATCCGGATGCGGCTCTTCGTTTCGGGATCAATGTAGGTATTCTCCGGCGACTCGGACGGGGCAATCACCAGCGTGCCGTCCGGCGCGGCCACGAGCGTATCGAGCACGAATTCACTGGCGCCCTGAAGGATCGGATAGAGGCGTTTCAGGAAGTCCCGGTCGCCGCTGAACTGGTAGAAATCGAACAACTGTGCCGCCATCCAGGCGCCGCACAGCGGATCGAGCACCCCGTTGCAGAACTGGGAATTGAGGTTTGACGCGCTCGGGCTGACGCGGCCGAACGGATTCGTCGCCAGAAACGCCACCCACCCGTCGGACCCGTACAGCCGGCCGGCGGATTCGCGCCCGCGCTTGGCCAGCAACTCGAACCAGTCCATCAGCGGTTCGACGGTTTCCGCCAGATTGGCCGGACCCGCCG
>CAYOBS010000024.1:14895-19474 GCA_964402305.1 uncultured Planctomycetaceae bacterium
TCGAACCAGTCCATCAGCGGTTCGACGGTTTCCGCCAGATTGGCCGGACCCGCCGGCCAGTAATTCATCTGGAGGTTGATGTTGAGGTGGTAATCCGCCTCCCACGGCGCCCACATGCGGTCGCTCCAAATCCCCTGCAAGTTCGCCGGCAACCGCCCGGGCCGACGGGAACTGCTCATCAGAAGGTAGCGCCCGAACTGGAAATGCAGCGCCACCAGGCCGGGGTCGTCGCCGCCTTTGCGAAGGGCATCCAGGCGGGCATTGGTCGGCAACTTCGCCGGCGCGGCGTCCATCTCGCCTAGTTGCAGCGTTACACGCTTGAATATCGGGCCGAATTCAGCCAGGTGCGCCTCAAGCAGCTTCGGCCACGATTTCTTCGCGGCCTTGGCGAGAATATCGGCGCTGGCTGCCGCCGGGTCGAGCGCGCGGTCGAAGTTGAGCTTTGCGAGATTGTAGTCTGTGGCGGCGGTGAACAGGATCACCGCCTCGCCGGCGCCCTCGATGCGCAACTGGTTGCCATCCGCCGCCACCTTGCCGCGGTCCACGCGAACCAGCAGCCGGCCGGCAAATCTCATGTGCGCGCCGCCGGGGCCGGAGCCGCCGGCATTGTCGTCGTAGCCGCCATCCTTCTTCTCGACGTCCACGATTTGCCCGTCGAGGCGGAGTTGGTCATCCCCCGCCGCGGTTATTGTGGCGTTGCGCTGGCGCGTGAGGCTGACGGCGAAGGCCAAAGTGCCGGGCTTGTCGGTCTTCACGCGGACCGCCAGCACGTCGTCGGGCGCCGAGATGAACGCCTCGCGGGTCAGCGTCGCGTCGCCCTGGCGGAAGGTCACGCGGGCCAGGCCGTCGGCGAGAGACAACTCGCGCCGATACTCGACCGGCTTTCCCGCAGCCCCGAAGTCCAGCCACAGGTCCGCCAGCGGCTCGTAGGAGCGGAACGAAGTCGGCGTCGCGGTCAGATGCGCGATTCCGTAGGCCTGCGCTTCGGCATTGCGGCCGGCGAAAATCAGTCGTCGCACCTCCGCGAGGTGCTTGGGAAAATCCGCCGGCCAGGCTTCGACGGGGCACCCGGCCCAGAGGCTTTCCTCGTTGAGTTGCAGCCGGTCCTTGGCGGGATCGCCGAAAACCATCGCGCCAAGCCGCCCGTTGCCGAGCGGCAGCGCCTCGGTCCACTTCGAGGCCGGGCGATCGAACCAGATCCTCATCGCTGTTTCCTCCGCCCGTGCGGTTGCCGACCATTGAGACAACAGCAGCGCCGCAAGTCCAAGGATTGCACTCGTTCTTACACACATGTCAGAGCTTCTCCGATCTAACCATCTTCACCTCCCCATTCACGCGCAGCTTCACCTCGCGTGGTTCTTTCGACCGGATGCGGCAGCTTGTAACCTTCCCATCCTTCCACTCGATGTCAACTTCGCATCCGCCGCGGGCACGCAGGCCTGTAACCTTGCCGCTTGGCCAGGCGTCCGGCAAGGCCGGCAGGAGGCGGATAACGCCGCCATGGCTTTGCATCAGCATTTCCGCGACGGCGGCCGCGCCGCCGAAGTTGCCGTCAATCTGGAACGGCGGGTGCAGGCAGAACAGGTTCCTGCCGCCGCGCGAGATCAGCATCGTAAGCAGGCGGTGAGCGTGGTTGCCATCGCCCAGGCGGGCCCAGAAGTTGGCCTTCCAGGCCATGGACCAGCCCGTGCTGGCGTCGCCTCGCCGCTCGAGTGTCACCTTCGCCGCCTTGGCGAGATCCGGTGTGCCTTCCGGCGTGATCTCGTCATACGGATGCAGCCCGTAAAGCAGCGATACGTGGCGGTGATGCTGCTCGACCTCCTCGTAATCCTCCAGCCATTCCATGATCTGCCCATGCTGCCCGATCCGGTTGGGGGCCAGCCTGGCTCGTGCCTTTGCCAGCCGGGCGCGGAACTCGTCATCGACGCCCAGGACCTTCGCCGCCTCGATGCAGTTGCCGAAAAGCTCGCGAAGTATCTGCATGTCCATCGTCGGGCCCATGCAGACGCGGGCGGCCTGGCCGTCCTTGAGCTTGAAGGCGTTCTCCGGCGAGTTGGAAGGCGCCGTCACAAGCCACCCGTGCGCCGGCTCGGCGATCAGCATGTCCAGGTAAAACTCCGCCGAGCCTTTCATGATCGGGTAAGCCCACTTGAGGTAGCTCTTGTCGCCACTGTATGCGTAGCGCTCCCACAGGTGCTCGCACAGCCAGGCCGAGCCGCTGGCGGTGGCGCCCCAGGAGGCCATCTCGCCCGGCGCGGTGAATCCCCAGACGTTGGTAATCACGTGCGCGACCCAGCCGTTGGCGCCGTAATAGGCCTTCGCGGTGGCGGCGCCGGGCTTCTGGAGCGACTCTATGAACTTCAGCAGCGGCGTGTGGCAGTCGCCGAGGTTGCACACCTCCGCCGGCCAGTAGTTCATCTGAACGTTGATGTCCAGGTGGTAGTCGCAGTTCCAGGCAGTCTGTATGCCCTCGGCCCAGATTCCCTGGAGGTTTGCGGGCATCGTGCCGGGCCTGGAACTGTTGATGAGCAGATACCGCCCGAAGTTGAAGTACAGCCCCGCAAGTGCCGGGTCGGCCTCGCCCTTGGCAAACGCCGCCAGTCGCTCGTCGGTGGGCAGTTCGGCGGCCTGGCGGCTTTCAGACTTGCCGTCGTCGAGCGTGAGGCTCACGCGGTCGAAGTACCCGCGATGCTCAGCGACGTGCGCCGCACGGAGGGCGTCGCAGCTCTTGGCGGAAGCCTTGTCCATGTCTTCCTTCGTTGCCTTCAGAGGATCCGCCGTGCCGCGCCCGGCGAAGCCCTGGTAGTTGGTCGCCGCGGCGATCAGCAGCACCACCTCGTCGGCGGACTCGACCCGCAGAACATTGCCCGCCACCGCCACCTTGCCGCCGCGATTGACCGCCCGCAGGCGGGCCACGTATGTAAGCCCATCCACATCCGCGACGCCGCTCTTGAGCTTGCCGGTCATCACCAGCCCGGCCTGTCCGTCAGCGACGGTCTCGTACCGCTCCATGCGGTCCATCGTGGCGGCAAAGGAAATGCTCCCAGGCCGGTCGGCCGAGAATCGCAGGACGATCGCCTCGTCCGGCGCGCTGGCGAAGGCCTCGCGAGTGAACATCACCCCGTCGCGCTTGTAGCGGACCGTCGCAACGGCGTCACGCAGGTCCAGGCCGCGGCGGTAGTCCTGGACCTCCTCCCGTGGGTCCAGTACGACAGTCGAAGGCAGTCCGCCGCCGCTGCGGTAGTGGTGGGCGGCGATGGCTACGACATTGACGCCGGGCTTGAGAAATCGGCTGACATCGAAGCGGAGCGTGACGTTCTTCGCGGCTTGCCAGCCCGCGAGCTGGCCGACCTCGGATCCGTTGACATAGACTGCTCCGCCAGTCCCGGCCGGGCCGACCGTCAGCACGCCAAGCCGGGCGACCTGCCCGGCCGTGAGGTCCACGCGGTGACGCAACACGACCCATTCGTTCTGGATGGTCGCGCCGGAGCCCTTCACCACCTTGCCGTCTTCGATCACATAGTCCGCCCAGTCCGCGTCGGCGGAGTCGGGTTTCACAGCCGCCGGAACGTCGTCCTTGGCGACCGTGGCCCGCTTCCACGTGCCAAGCCCGATGGGCTTGTCCGCCCTGATCCATACGATGTTCATATCGCCCAGCGCCTGGTAGCAGCCGAACGGGACGTTTGATCCGTGGCCACGCCCGGAGCCCGCGCCCTGGCACGTGAAGGTCTGGTTGACCAGCGCCTCGGCCTCGACGTTCTTGCCCGCCAGCAGCAGCCGGCGGATCTCCGGCAGGTTCTTGCCGGCTTCCGCGCGATCGTTCTGAGCCCGCGAGCCCGACCACACCGATTCCTCATTCAGTGCGATCCGCTCACGGTCCACCCCGCCGAAGATCATCGCGCCGAGCCGGCCGTTGCCGATCGGCAGGGCCTCCCTCTCCCAGTCGGCCGCGGGCTTGGAGTACCAAAGCGTCATTGTCGGCCCGGCCGGGCTTTCATCGGCCGCGACAGCCAGGCGCGGACAGGCCGCTGCCGCCACGAGAATCGCTCCGACCGCCAGGCACGCCGCGCGCACCAGCCAGGCCGATGATTCCATTGCCTCATCTCCCAAGAATGTCGCGTTTCCATCCAGCCGGCGCCAAGGGCGCCATGCGGGGCCGACCGCGAACGGCGATTCGCACCTTGGTTATAAAACCTTCACGAACATGGGGTGTTCCGCGCCATTCGCCACAATACCGGCCTGTGGCATGGTTGCCAAGGCCTCGCGGTGCGAGGTCTTGGGAAAAACGCCGCCGGGCGCCGCGAGCGATGGGGCTTGGGAAAAACGCCGCCGGGCCGGAAAACAACAAGGGCAAGCCGTTCGACTGAAGCTCACGGCGAGCCCTCCATAATAAAAAGGGCCGCCGAGGGGAGCCGCACAGGGTCATTGTGTCGTGGAGAGGGAGGCACCTCTCGGAGCAGGTCAATTAGACACGTTTTTCCCGTACGGCATCCCCTCGGCGGCCCTTGGGGGTGCATCATTCAGATTTCAGATTTCAGATTGCCGATTTCAGATTGTCATACTCATCGCACGCAACCGA